>DASVVF010000104.1:0-2134 GCA_036386695.1 Catenuloplanes sp.
TGAGTCCCGCGGCGCCGAGGCGGTGCCGATGCTGCTGGCCATGTCGCAGGGCAACGACGGGTCGATGTGCACCCTGCACGCCTCCTCCAGCAAGCAGGTCCTGACCCGGTTGGCGATGTACGTGATGCAGGCGCCGGAGAAGCTCACCTTCGACGCGGCCAACGTGCTGATCGGCCAGGCCGTCGACTTCGTCATCCACCTCGACGTCGCCACCGACGGCACCCGCGTCGTGTCGTCCATCCGGCAGGTCCTGGAAACCGACGGCACCCAGGTGCCGTCCAACGAGATATACCGACCCGGCCCGGACCGCCGCGCGGTCCCCGCGGCGCCGATGCGCGCCGACACCCTCGACGAACTCGTCGCAGCCGGGCTGGACCCGCACCTGCTGGCCACGGACAGGTGGTGAACGCACCGTGAACCTGTCACCGATCCTGCTGGGCCTGGCCTGCGCGGCCGGGCTGATGCTCATCGTCGACGGGCTGCGCCGCCGAGCCCCCGGCGCCACACCAACCGGTCGGACGCGGCGGGAGTGGACCTCGGCCGAGCGGACCCGCCTGCTCGCCGCCGCCGGTGCCGGTGTCGCGGTCGCGGTGATCACCCGGTGGCCGGTCGCGGCGCTGCTGACCGCCGCCGGGGTGTGGACGTTGCCGCGGGTGCTGGGCCCGGACCGCGAACACACCCAGGCGGTCGAACGGATCGAGGCGATCGCCACCTGGGTGGAACTGCTACGCGACACCCTGTCCTCCGCGGCCGGGCTGGAACAGGCCATCACGGCGACCGCCCCGGTCACCCCCACCCCGATCCGCGCGCAGGTGCAAGCCCTGGCTGGCGCGGTCCGCGGCGGGGTCCGGCTACCCGACGCATTGCGCGCGTTCGCCGTCGACCTCGCCGACCCCACCGGGGACCTGGTCGTCAGGGCGTTGCAGCAGGCCGCCGGCTACCACGGCGGGCAGCTCTCGGAGTGCCTGACCAGCCTGGCCGCGACCGCCCGGGAACTCGCGTCCATCCGGATGCGGGTAGCCACGAAACGGGCCGCGACCCGCACCGCCGCCCGCGTCATCACCGGCACATCGGTGGTGATGGTCGTCGGTTTGATCGTGCTCAACCGGGGGTTCCTCGCCCCCTACAGCACTGTGACCGGACAGCTGGTCCTCGTGGTCGTCGGCGGGGTGTTCGCCGCGGGGTTCTGGTGGCTGGCCAAGGCATCCCGGATCCCGCAGCCACCACGCATCCTGTCCCAGGCGGGTGGGTTCGACACCGCCGGCGGCACCGGCCGGGTGAGCATATGAACGCCCTGGTCCTGGTCTGCGGCGTGCTCGCCGGGCTCGGTGTCGTCCTGGCCGGGACGGGTCTGGTGCCGGCGCGCCCCAGCCTGACGCAGAACCTGGACGCGTTGCGTCGGACACCCGCGGGGCCGCCGGAGCCCACCAGGACACGCACCCGGCTGCTCGCCGCGCCACTGCGCGCGCTGGGTCTGCCCCGCGACCGGATGCGCCTGGACCTGGCGGTCCTCGACCGGCCCAACTCGGCGCACCTGGCCGATCAGATGATCACCGTGCTCACCGGTCTGCTGCTACCGCCCGGGGCCCTGACCGTGTTCAGCAGCGGCGGCACCAGCTTCGGATCCGGCATGCCGCTGTGGGCGTCGCTGGCCGGTGGGGTGGGCGGCTGGTGGCTCGCGGAGAGCACAGTGCACGCCGAGGCGCAACGCCGCCGCAACGAACTACGCCACGCGCTGTCCGCCGTCCTGGACCTGGTCGTGATCGCCCTGGCCGGCGGTGCGGGCCTGGAACAGGCCCTCGACGACGCCTGCACCGACACCAGCGGGTGGGCCGCCGAACGCCTCAACCGCGCCGTGGCCACCGCCCGGCTGCTGCGCATCCCGCCGTGGCAGGCCCTCGGCCAACTCGGCGAACAGACCGGCGTCATCGAACTGCAGGAGTTGGCCGCCACCATGAGCCTCGCCGGGTCCGAAGGAGCCCGGATCCGTACCTCGCTGAGCATCCGCGCCGCGACCTTGCGGTCGCATCAGGCCGCCGCCCTGGAAGCGCAGGCCAACAGCGCCACCGAACGTATGTCGATGCCGGTAATGCTGCTGGCCGTCGCCTACATGCTCTTCCTGCTGTACCCCGCA
>DASVVF010000105.1:0-4686 GCA_036386695.1 Catenuloplanes sp.
CCAAGGAGGCCCGTCGGCAGGGGCGGATCGCGCGGGAGCAGCAGCGGTTGGCGCAGGGGCAGCGGGAGGCGGCGCAGCGGTCGGCCAAGGAGGCCCGTCGGCAGGAGCAGATCGCGCGGGAGCAGACGCGGTTGGCCGTGGCGGCCAGAGCGGAGGCCGGTCGGCAGGAGGGCATCGCGCGGGACCAGCAGCGCTTGGCGCAGGAGGCCAAAGCGGAGACGGCCCGGCAGGTCGCCATCGCCCGGGAGCAGCTGCGGATCTCCGTCGGTTGGCGGCTGGCAACGGAGGCCGCAGCGAGGATCGACAAGGACCCGAAGACGGCCCTCATGCTGGGGCTGGCCGCCCAGCGGATCCAGCCCGGCGCCGCGGCCCGTCGGGAACTCACCGGTCTCCTCACGTTGACGCGTTACGCCGGCACGCTGGCCGGCGCGACCACGGTGGCCCACAGCTCGCGCGGCGTCCTGGCGGTCAGCGACCCGGCCGGCGCCGTGACCCTCTGGGATCCGGCCGACCGGGCTGAGCCGGTCCGGCTCTCCGCGCTGAGCGGCGACGGTTCGTTGGAGAGCGCGTCAGCGTTCAGCCCGGACGGGCAGTTGCTCGCCGTTGTCGGCTCGACCGGCAGGGCGACGCTGTGGGACGTGGCCGACCCTACCGATCCGCTCATGCTCGCGACCCTGCCCGGCCTGACCAACGTGCGATCGGTGAGGTTCAGCCCGGACGGGACTATCCTCGCCACGAACAACGCGGGCGGGGCCACAATCCTGTGGGATCTGGCGAACCGGGCCCAGCCCGAACGGCTCGCCACGTTGCCCGGGGGCACCTCCGATCGAAACGCGTTCGCGTTCAGCCCGGACGGGCGGACCATGGTGACGAGGGGTGCCACGGTCATCGTCTGGGACCTGAGCAATCGGGCCAACCCGATCCAGCGCAGCACACTGGCCGACCGCTTCGCCGCGTCGTCCATGGCGTTCGGCCGCAACGGAAGCGTCCTGGCCACCGGAACCGCTAGCGGAACGGTGGTTCTCTGGGACATGACGGATCCGGCGCAGCCGAAAAAGGGCGCCACGCTGACCGACCGCGGCATCGCCGTCGGAGCGGTGGAGTTCAGTCCGGACGGGGGACTCCTGGCGTCCGGCGACGCGCACGGAACGGCGACCCTGTGGAACATCGCGGGCCCGGCCGAGCCGTTGCGGCTCGACAGCATGCCGGGCGCGGGTGGCCCGGTCGATTCGATGGCCTTCAGCGCGGACGGGCGGACGCTGGCCGCCGCCGGCAGCGGCGCGAGGGGGGCGCTGTACAACGTGCTGGACCGGGGGGCGCCGGCGCCGCTGGCGGAACTCCCCGACGACGATGGGCAGGTCCTGGCGGTGGCGTTCGGCCCCGACGGGCGGTCGTTGACCACCGCCAACGCGTACGCGAGCGCGGATCGCTGGGACGTGACCGACCCGGCCAATCCGGTCAAGCGCGCCCGTTTCAGCACTCAGCCCTGCTGCAACGACGTCGTCTCGGTGGCGTTCAGCCCGGACGGGAAGACAATGGCCGCCGCCGAGAAGACCCGGGGCGGACGGGTGACGCTGTCGGACGTGTCCAAGCCCGGCCATCCGGTACAGCTGAGCACGATCGAAGACGTGGAACGGTTGAACCCGGTGGTGTTCAGTCCGGACGGACGTACCCTGGCCGTCGGCGGCGCCCGCGACACGTTGGTGTTGTGGGATCTGGCCGATCGGGCCAAGCCCACCCGACTCGCCACGCTGACCGGTCACGGCTACCGGGTCGAATCGATCGCGTTCAGCGGGAACGCGAAGACCGTAGCCGTCAGCGGCAACAACCGGTCGGTGGTGCTGTGGGACGTGACCGACCGCGCTGCCCCGGTCCTGCGCTCCAGGCTGACCGGCCATGGTGATGCCGTGGAATCGATGGTCTTCAGCCCCGACGGGCGCACCCTGGCAACCGGGAGCAACGATCGCACAGCGATCCTGTGGGACCTCTCCGACCTCGCCGATCCGCACCGGCTCACCACGCTGACCGGCCACAGCCTCAGCGTGCGATCGGTGGCGTTCAGCCCGGACGGGCGCACCCTGGCAACCGGGAGCGTCGATCGCTCGGTGAAGCTGTGGGACCTCACGGACCGGCTCATGCCCGTGCGACTCGCCACGCTCACCCGCAACGACTACCAGACGCGCGCGTTGGCGTTCAGCCCGGACGGGCGCACGCTGGCGGCCGGTGGCGGCTACGGTATCGGCCCCGGCCGCGCCAATGTCACGCTCTGGGACTACGCGGGGCTGAACGACCTGCGCGCCGACCCGGCCAGACACGCCTGCGCCGTCACCGGCCGCGGCCTCACCGAGGCGGAATGGAAGCGCCACATCCCCGAACTGGAGTACGTGCAGTCCTGTCCCGGCTGAGCGGTACGCGACCAGCCCGCGCCCACCGGCTGCAGGTGTGTGCGCGGGCCGGGCCGGCCGACAGAATGAACAGCATGGCGAATCCCGTCGGCCCGATGACCACCGACTACAACGTGCGGCGGATCGGGCGGGTCCGGTCCCCGCTCACCGATCTGGACGCCGCGCCGAAACAGGGTGCCGAGGGGGCCCCGGACGCCTGGATCGACTACCACCCCGACGTGGCAGCCGGGTTCAGCGACCTGGCCGTCGGTGACCGGGTCCTGGTGCTCACCTGGCTGCACCACGCCGACCGGGACGTGCTGCGGGTGCATCCGCGCGGCGACCCGCGCAACCCGGAGACCGGCGTGTTCGGCACCCGTTCGCCCCACCGGCCGAATCCGATCGGCCTGCACCCGGTCACGGTGACCGGCATCGCTCCCGGCTGCCTGCGCGTCGGTCCCCTGGAGGCGGTGGACGGCACACCGGTGATCGACGTCAAGTCGCTCAGCAGCTCACCCCGACCCGGGCCGGGGTAGCGCTCGGCCGGCCCGGGAGACAGCGCGCCGCCAAAGGCGTCAGCCCGCCGGTCGCTCGGCGGTTACGCCCGGTGGGCAGGTCACCTCATCGAGCTTGATCTCCCGGGGGCCCGTCCGGGCGCGGTGCACGGTGAACCGTACGCAGATCGGGTAGCGCTCCGCCGACGTGCTGAGCCAACTCCGGCTACCCTCGCCGACCAGCACGACGTCCACCGTGGCCAGCGTTCCGACGCCGCGCGGGTCGTCGTGGCGTACCGACGTGCTGAGCACGTCGCGGTCACCGACCTGGTTCGCGAGGTGGCCGGCCACCTGCGTGTTCGACGGCAGGTCGGTCGCCGCGTACGTCGAGGCGAACAGGTAGCTGGAACGCCCGAGCCTGGCCGCGGTGCCCAACGCCTCCGCCACCGCCTGATCGCGGCCGGTGGGGAAGACCCGGTCGAGGATCAGGTTTCCGGCCAGCAGGCAGCTGGCCGCGCCGATCGCGAGCAGCGGCAGCGTGCCCCGGACACCGGGGCGGGTCCTCCCTGTGCCGTTGTGCACCGCCCGCGCCTCCCCTTCCGGCGATCGACGCCCCCGCGCGATTGTGGCGGGGCCGTGCAACGCGTCCCCCTCCCAGCAGCGGCGCACGCCCCCTCCCATGGATGACCGGCCAGTTGGTCCGCCGCCACAGGTCTCACCGTGCGACAGGTGATGAGCAGGTCGCCCGACACCGGCAGTGGGTGGTGCCGGTGTCGGCTGCCTGATCGCCATCTTCGTGCTGCTCGTCGCGACGCAGCTGGTGTTCGCCGAGCCGGTTCTCCTGCGGTACCCCGCCGGGCTGGGGGTGCGTGATCCTGCTGAACGTCCTCGGCCCGGACGGTGGTTGACGCCGATGACCCCCGCGGCGGACCGCCACGGTCGGCGCCGACGAACGCCGGCGCCGCGCCGACGGCCGGGTGGCCCCCGACGCGGCACAAAAAATCCGCTCGTCCCGGCCACATCGGTGGCGCCGTCGTCGCATCCGACACCATGCTTGATCCCATGGCCGATCAGAGCGGGGAGCCCGCCGCCGAGGTGGCTGCCGGGGCCATCGACGCCCACCGGCGCGCCGACGACGCCGGCGCCCGCACCGCCTACGGGCGCCAGTGGCTACGCGATACCGACGCCGGCGAAGGGCACCCGGAGCGCGTCGGCGACCAGGTGACCCGGGTCCAGGAGTGGACGGCGCAGGCGCAGGACCAGGCGGCCCGGATGCATGACAGTGCCGCGGCCCTGCACGACCAGGCGGTGGTCCTGGGCATCGGCGACGAGCAGGACCACCGTCGACGGGCCGAACGGCACCGGGCGGCGGCGCAGTCCAACCGCCGGCCGGCCGAAGCCGACCGGACCAATTGACGCCATCGAAGTCCGCGTCGGTGCCTCGCCGGTGGGCGGCGTTAGCCGGCGTCCTCGGCGTCCAGCCGGTCGATCAGCCGCCGGGGGGCGACCGTCCGGTACGCGTCGCGGCACAGCTCGGCGATCTCCACCCAGTCGACTGTCGCGTCCAGCCGGACCCCGAGCCAGCCGCGCTGACCGACGTACGGCGGCCGGAAGAACAGCCCCGGCTCGGACGCGACGAGGGCCTCCTGGGCGCCCGGCGGCGCGGCACACCAGAAGTGGGGAAAAACATGGTCGTGGTGACCGTGCTCCCACAACGTGAGGAAGGCCACCCGGTCCCGAACGAAGAACGTCGGTGCGCCATGGCTGGGCCGCTCGGTGGCCTGCGGAAACGCCAGGCAGATGGACCG
>DASVVF010000106.1:0-2593 GCA_036386695.1 Catenuloplanes sp.
GGTTCTTCGCACGGAAGGGTTGACCTATGGGACTGGCCGAACACCTGTCACAGCGCCAGCGCGCCGGTGAGCCGGCTCCGCCGGCGGCACCGGCGGTCGGACCGGCGCCCAGCGAGCCGGCGGCGGCGAAGCCCGTCGCCGACGGTGGGTCCCCGTCGCCGCGCTCCGGCGGTGACCGGTTGCGGGCCGCCGGCCGGCCCGGCACCGACCCGGTCCACGAGGTGCGGGTGCGGATCCAGCGCAAGTTGGCGGAGATTCTCGGCCCGACCCTCTACGCCGACATGGGCGAGGTCGACGATCTCGAACAACGGGTCCGGCAGACCCTCGCCGAGCTGCTGGTCCGGGAGGAAACCCCGCTCACCGGAACGGACCGGGCCAGGATCACCCAGGAGGTCACCGACGAGATCCTCGGGCACGGCCCGATCGAGCCGCTGCTGCGCGACCCCACCGTGAGCGAGGTCATGGTCAACGGCGCCCACCGGGTCTACGTCGAGCGGTCCGGGCGCCTGCAGGTGGCCGACGCCGAGTTCGCCGACGAGGCGCACCTGCGGCGGATCATCGACCGGATCGTCTCCCGGGTCGGTCGGCGGGTCGACGAGGCCAGTCCGATGGTGGACGCCCGACTGCCCGACGGCAGCCGGGTCAACGCCGTGGTCGCGCCGATCGCCCTGGACGGCTCGACGCTGACCATCCGCAAGTTCTCCCGGGACCCGTTCACCGTCGAGGACCTGATCAACTTCGGCACCCTGACCCGACAGACCGCGGACCTGTTGCGGGCCTGCGTCCTGGGCCACCTCAACATCGTGGTCAGCGGGGGAACCGGCTCCGGGAAGACCACCACGCTCAACGTGCTGTCGAGCTTCGTGCCGGTCGACGAGCGCATCGTCACCGTCGAGGACGCCGCCGAGCTGCAACTGAAGCAGGACCACGTGGTGCGGTTGGAGTCCCGACCGGCCAACGTGGAGGGTCGCGGCGCGATCAGCACCCGGGACCTGGTCCGCAACGCGCTGCGGATGCGCCCCGACCGGATCGTGGTGGGCGAGGTCCGCGACGGCGCGGCGCTGGACATGTTGCAGGCGATGAACACCGGCCACGACGGGTCGCTGACGACGCTGCACGCCAACACCCCGCGCGACGCCCTCGCCCGGCTGGAGACCATGGTGCTGATGGCCGGCATGGACCTGCCGATGCGGGCGATCCGGGAGCAGGTCGCCTCCGCGGTCCACCTGATCATCCAGGTCAGCCGGCTCAAGGACGGCAGCCGGAAGATCACCCACATCACCGAGGTGCTCGGGATGGAGGCCGAGGTGGTGACCCTGCAGGACATCTTCCTCTTCGACTACAAGGCCGGCACCGACGCGAACGGCAAGTTCCGCGGCACCCTGCAGCCGACCGGGCTGCGGCCGCGGTTCCTGGAAAACCTGTCGGCGCACGGGGTCACCCTGCCGGTCGAGGTGTTCATGGCCGGTGCCCGGTGACCCGGGCCGCCCGGCCGCGCCGGGGCACCGCCACCCGTGATCCCCGGCGGCGCGGCGGCGCGTCGCGCCCGGCCGCCCGGCGGGGTTCCGGGGTCGTCACCGCGGTGGCGCTGGTCGCCGTCCTGGCGCTGGTCGCCGTCCTGGCCCTGGCGGCCGCGCTGGGCGGGCCGGCGACGGCCGCGCCGGCCACCCCGGCGACCGTCGTGGTGAGCGGGGTACAGAGCGCCGCCGGGACGGTCGAGTTCTTCCTGGCCGGGCGCAACCTGCCGGACGGCGTGGCGCTGTCCGGGGCGGCGATCACGGTGCGCGCCGACGGTGTCACCCTGCCCAGCACCGTGCGGGAGGTGACCGGCTCCGGCGCCGACCCGGGCGCCACCCGGGCGGTCGTTCTGGTGGTCGACGCCAGCGGCTCGATGGCCGGCGCGCGGATCAGCGCGGCCCGCGCCGCCGCGATCGACTACGCCCGGGCCGCGCCGGCCGGTGTGTGGCTGGGTCTGGTCACCGTCGCGGACCGGCCGACCGTGGCGCTGGTGCCCACCCCGGACCGCGAGCAGTTCACGGCCGCGGCGGCGAAGATCCAGGCCAAGGGCGGCACCGCCCTGTACGACGGCATCCGGACCGCCGAGCAGCTCCTGGACCCGGACGCGCAGCCGGCCGCCGCAGACTTCGTCGAGCGCCGGGTGGTGGTTCTCTCCGACGGCGCGGACACCACCTCCACGATGACCGCCGACCAACTGCGCGCCGAACTGGCCACCACCAAGGTCACCCTGGACGCGGTGGCGTTCGGCGGGCAGGCCGACCGGGCGCAGCTCGCCGCCGTGACCGGGGTGACCGGTGGTCGGGTGCTGCCGGCCGACGACGCCGCCGCCCTGCGCTCGGTGTTCCGGGCGATGGGCGCCGGGCTGTCCGCGCCGGTGCTGGTCCGGGCCACCGTCCCGGATCAGCTGGCCGGCCGGTCCACCGCCCTGCAGGTACAGGTGCGCGTCGGGGCGGCGGACGTCGTCGCGCAGGCCCCGGTGGCCTTCGGCCGGCCGACCGGCGGCGGTGGGCGCCCGGCGTCCTTCCTCGGCGCTTCCGGTGGCCGGACCCTGACGGTCACCCTGGCCGTGCTGGCC
>DASVVF010000107.1:0-5597 GCA_036386695.1 Catenuloplanes sp.
GACGGGGCCGGGCCCGCAACGGCCGGGCCACCGCGACCGACCAGCCGGCCGAGCGCAACCGGTACGCCGCCTGCCGGGTCAGCCGGGCCAGGTGGTCGCCCCCGCGTTGCCGCACGGCGTGCGCCGTGGACGGCACCGGAACCAGCACGACCGGCGCCGGTCCTCCCGCGCCCACCGCCTCGACGACGGCACCGGCCAGCAGGACGCCCAACGGCCGCGCCAGCCGATGCCGCCCACGCTCCTTGTAGGCCAGCAGCAGATCGCGCAGCGCCCCCTCGTAGTCGCCGACGGCGGCGCACCACGGCAACCCCGGGGGCGGCGGGTACGGACACACCGGACGCGGCACCAGCCCTTCCAGCGTCGCCGCGCAGTGGGCACAGGTGCCGTAGCGCAGCGGCTGGTCCCCGTCCCCGCAGCCGGCACAAACCGTCGGTAGGACCAACTCGGCCAGGCTCTGGCCCAGCTCCGCCCCCCAGCGGGCGGCGCGGGTCAGCACGGCGGGGCTCAGCGCAGGAAGAACGGGGCCGACGGACGGGCGGGCGGGTTGGCCGGCGGCGCGGCGCCGAGGACCTCGCTCTCCTCGATGAGCTCCTCCTGGCCCAACAACTCGTACGCCAGGCCGTTGACCACGTAGGTGACCGCGGCGCCCGGCGCGGGGCCCGTGGTACCCGACGGCTTGGCCGGATACGCCGCCAGATGGGAGACCTGCGCCTCGCCGAGGTCGGAAAGGCGCAGGTACTCGATGCCGGCATCCACCCTGACATCGACGATGGCGGACCGACCGGTGTCCTTGCGTTTGCCGGCGACGACCAGCAGGTTCTCGCCGCTCCAGTCGACGGCGGTGATCCCTTCCAGCGAGGTGCGCACCTGGCGGCTCGGCATTGCCCGCACGTCGGTCCCCGTCGACGTCACCACGGTCACGTAGAGGTTCCCGCCGGCGACATAGGCGATCCGGTAACCATCGGCGGCCACCGCCACCGCGGTCACCCCGCCCGACACGCCGGGCAGGACGACCTCGCGCGTTTGGACGCCACTGCTGGAGAACCGGTGGAGCCGCCCGGCGGCGGCGATCAGGCCGGTTCCCCGCTCCGGCTCGCCGCCGCTGAGGGCGGTCAGCCAGACCGGCCTGCTGATCGGGCCGGGCGGCAGCCGGGTCGTCTGGAAGTTGGCCTGCTGCCCGTCGCGCGCGGCCCCCACCACCAGGCGTTGACCGGCCACCACCAGGGCGGCGTACGTGGTGGTGCCCGACCGGCTCAGCCCCGCGGTACGCACATCCTGGTTGATCTCGGGGGACACCAGCGGCACCGGCCCGGTCGGGCCGCCGGGAAACTTCAGCCGACTGACCCGACCCTGGTAGACGCAGAACCGCTGCGGTGCGTCGGTCAACTGGTACGAGGGATTGCTGGACAGGAAGTCGTTGCCGGTGAAGGAGGCGTCCGGCTGACCGGCGACTTTCAAGATCAGTTCGTTGGTCCAGTTCGGCCGCAGTGACCACATCAGTTGTCGGCCCAACCGGTCCAGGGCCCGCTTGTCGTTCGTCGGGACCGCCGGCGCGGTGAGTCCGATCTCTAACTTGCCGGCGTGCGCGTCGGGCACCACGTTTCCGGTGGGTCCGGTGCCATCCGGCAGCTTCGCCACGGCGTCGGCCAACCACGCGGACGGGCCACCGGTCAACCATTGCAGGATCTGGGTGGGAGTCTTCTCCCGGGACACCTCGTTCGCCAGGTACCGCAGGTCCGGGACGAGGAAGGTCTGGTCGTTGTTCCAGAAGTAGATCGACCGGGTCTGGTAGTAGTTCGCCAACGCGGTGTCGCTCATCAACAGCAGCGGCGGTGGGCTGGTGACGTAGAAGCCCTGGCCGGCACCCTCCGCTTCGCTGACGACCAGGGTGTAGGTGCTCTCCTGGGCGGTGGGCGGCTCCAGGGCTCCGTTGGCCCGCAGCACGCCGACGTGCTGCACCCGCAGCGTCACCTCCTGGCTGCCCGGATTGACCAGCGGAGCGTCGAGCAGCCGGACGACGTTGATCTCCGCCTCCGGCTTGAAGGTGCCGCGACGCTCCGGGGCCAGGAACTGCCGCACCCTCTCGACCGATTCGGAGAGATTGCCGGCGGGCGCCGCGAGGTAGTTCGCCACGAACATGGCGCGATCCCTGGTGTCGCCACGCTGGGGCGGTGGCCGCCCGATGCTGTCGCCGCCGTCCGCGAGGCCCGGCGGTGGCCCCGAGCCACGCACCCGCACCGCCGTCTCGTCGGGGATGCCGCAGCCGACCAGCCCACCCGCCATCAGGACAACGGCGGCCAGCAGCCCGACCGCCCGCCTCACCGTGCCACCTCCGTCGCCTCGCCCACCGCCGGACGCCCGGCCCGGTCGCCGACCGGGGCTCCGGACCCCGACTCGACCACCGAAGGTCCCGAACCCGCCGTCGCGGCTACCGGCCTGCTCGGCTCGACCCCCGACCGGCTCGGCTCGACCCCCGCGGCCACCGGCCCGCTGGGCTCGACCGGTCCGGGGGCCGACGCGTCGGCCCCGGCCGCGCTGCTCGCGAGCGGCCCGTGGTCGGTCGGGACCAGCCGCAGCGGGGATGAGGTGAGCCGGTCGCCGGCCCGGACCGGCAGGGTCAGCCGGAACTGGGCGCCGGCGCCCGGGGCGCCCCACGCCTCCAGCCAGCCGCCGTGCAGGCGGGCGTCCTCCACGCTGATCGACAGCCCCAGGCCGGTGCCACCGGTCTGCCGGGCCCGTGACGGGTCGGCCCGCCAGAACCGGTTGAAGACCAGCTTCTCCTCACCCGGCTTGAGGCCGACACCGAGGTCCCGAACGGTCACCGCGACGGCGGCCTCGCTGGCCGCCAGGGTCAGCTCGACCGGCCGGCCCTCGCCGTGTTCGACGGCGTTGCCGACCAGGTTGCGCAGGATCCGTTCGACCCGGCGGGGATCGATCTCGGCGATGACCGCGGTGTCGGGCATGTCCAGCACGATCGGCACGCCGGCCCGCTCGGCCACCCCGGCCAGCCGGTCGGCCACCCGCCGTACCAACGGGACCATGTCGGTGGGCTCCGAGTCGAGCATCGCGAAGCCGGCGTCGAAACGGCTGATCTCCAGCAGGTCGGTCAGCAGTTCTTCGAACCGGTCCAGTTCGGCCTGCAGCAACTCGGCGCTGCGACTGACCGCGGGCTCGAACTCGTCGCGCTCGGCGAAGATCAGGTCGGCGGCCATCCGTACGGTGGTCAGGGGAGTGCGTAGTTCGTGCGACACGTCCGAGGTGAACCGGCGTTGCAGGCGCGACATCTCCTCCAACCGCACGATCTGCCGTTGCAGGTTCGCCGCCATCTGGTTGAACGAGGACGCCAGCAGCGCCAGGTCGTCCTCGCCGTTGACCACCATCCGTTGGTCGAGCAGACCGGCGGACAGCCGCTTCGCGGTGCGGGCGGCGACCCGGACCGGGGTCACCACCAGGCGGGTGACCAGCGCGGCCAGCACGCCGAGCAGCAGGACCAGGGCCAACCCGGTGAACAGCACCGTGGTACGGATCAGGTTCGCCGCCCGGTCCACGGGGGCCAGCGGCGCCAGGTAGTACAGCTCCAGCTGCCCGAACTTGGTGGGCACCGGGGAGCCGTACACCAGATATTTGCGCGTGCCCTTCCCGTCGAGGTTGCCGGTCCGGATCTGCTCCGCCAGCTGGCCACGTTCGGCGACGGTGGCGATCAGCTCCGGGGTGATCAGGGCGTCGGCGTCGGCGTCGGCGTTCGGCGCGGTCTTGGGCTTGAGGTGGCCGGGGTAGCGGTGCGCCCGCATCGCCACCACCAGCCCGCCGTGCTGCTCGGAACCGCCGCCGGCGAGGTAGACCACGGTGTTGTCGATGGTCTTCTGCAGGTCGGCCTCGTACGACACCCGGTGGATGATCAACTGCCCGGTCGCGTACGTCACGCCGTTACGCAACCGCGCCTGGACATCGTCCTGCGCCCGGGCGAGCAGGATGTCGGCGCTACGGCTGGCGACGAAAACGCCGAAGGCGCCGACCAGCAGGCTGGAGGCGACCAGGGTGATGGTGACGACCCGCAGGTGCAGGGAGCGTCGCCAGGCCCGATGGGCGCTGCGCACGACGCGGACGGCCCGGCCGTACCCGGCGCGCCAGAGCTCTCCCGCGACCGTCAGGACGCGGGAGGAACGCACCATGGTCCAGCCGGGAACGCGCACGATGCCGCCAAGGCTATCCGGTCCCGGCCTTGTAACCGACACCCCGCACCGTCAGGATGATCTCGGGTCGCTCGGGGTCCGGTTCGATCTTGGCGCGCAGCCGCTGCACGTGCACGTTGACCAACCGCGTGTCGGCGGCGTGCCGGTAGCCCCAGACCTGCTCCAGCAGCACCTCCCGGGTGAAGACCTGGCGGGGCTTGCGGGCCAGCGCCACCAGCAGGTCGAACTCCAGCGGGGTCAGCTTGACCTCTTCGCCGTCGCGGCGCACGGCATGCGCGGGCACGTCGATGGTGATCTGGTTGCCGGGCGGTCCGATGGTCAGCAGCTCGGGGGCCGCGTCCTCACCACGGCGCAGCCGGGCGCGCATCCGCGCGACGAGTTCCTTGGGCTTGAACGGCTTGACGACGTAGTCGTCGGCGCCCGACTCCAGGCCGAGCACCACGTCCACGGTGTCGCTCTTGGCGGTCAACATCACGATCGGGATGCCGGACTCCGAGCGGATGGAACGAGCAACGTCGATGCCGCTCATGCCGGGCAGCATCAGGTCCAGCAGCACGATGTCCGGTCGATTTTCCCGGAACGCGGCCAGGGCACGCTCGCCGTCGGCGACGAAGGAGGGCTGGAACCCCTCACTGCGCAGCACGATGCCGAGCATCTCGGCCAGCGCAGGGTCATCATCGACTACCAGTACCCGGGCTCTCATGCGGTCCAATATTGCACTCTCCGCCGAGAAAGCGGGTACCCCACCCGTCGATCTTTCTGTCCAGCGGGGACTGATGTCGATTTTGTACCGCAACGAGGGCGTGTCCGCGACCGGCCGCGGCGCTCCGGCGCACCCGTTCGGGGTGGACCGGGAGATCAGGCGAACAGGGCGCGGCCCCAGAAGTCGTCGGCTCCGCCGACGCCGGGCGGGCAGGCGAACAGCGCGCTCGACACGTGGCGCAGGTACTCGTTCATGGTGTCCTGGCGGGCCAGGCGCAGCTGCACCGGCACGAACGCCTTGCGCGGGTCACGCTGGTAGGCGATGAAGAACAGTCCGGCGTTGAGCCGGCCGAGCCCGTCGGAGCCGTCGACGAAGTTGTAGCCGCGCCGCAGCATGCGGGCGCCGTTGTTGGTCTCCGGGTGGGCCAGCCGGACGTGGGCGTCGGTGGCCACCACCGGCTTGCCGTCCGGGCCGAGGGCCGCGAAGTCGATTTTGTCGAACTCGCCGGTCCGGCCCAGCGGCGCGCCGCCGCCCTTGGTCCGGCCGACGATCTGCTCCTGCTCGACCAGGGAGGTGCGGTCCCAGGTCTCGATCAGCATCCGGATCTTGCGGGTGACCAGGTACGAACCGCCGGTCATCCACTCCGGTCCGTCGCCGGGCTGCACCCACACGTGGTCGCGCAACAGCTCGGTGTCCTCGGC
>DASVVF010000108.1:0-22779 GCA_036386695.1 Catenuloplanes sp.
CCACTACCGAGGACCGGTGCGCTGACCGACTCCCCGTAGGGGTCGTGTGGGCCCGTGTCTCTGGGTCGAACAGGTGGGGGAGCCGCCGGTTACCGGTGGCTCCCCCGCCGAGTCATCGCCGCAGGCCGAGGCGCTCGATGAGCGCACGGTAGCGGTGGATGTCCTTCTTCTGGACGTAGTTGAGCAGGCGACGGCGGCGGCCGACCAGCAGCAGCAGACCACGACGGCTGTGGTGGTCGTGCTTGTGCACCTTGAGGTGCTCGGTCAGGTCGGCGATCCGCTTGGTCAACATCGCGACCTGCACCTCGGGTGAACCGGTGTCACCCTCGAGGGTCGCGTAGTCCTGCATGATCTTGGTCTTGGTTTCCGCGTCGAGCGCCATGTTCTCCGTGTCTCTGAATGGTTTTCAGCCGGTGGGTGTCTCGGCATCCCGCCCCCGCGGCGTCGAGCAGGCAGGCGAGGCCGATCGTCGGTGAACCCGACGTCCCGGCAACATTACCAGCCGTCGCGGACCTGGGCCCGGCGACGTCACCACCAGCGGCCGGCCGGTCCACCCCGGCCCAGGTCAGCCGGCGTCACCGGGCCGGTCGTCACCGGGCCGGTCGGCCGGCGGGGTGCAGAGCACCTCGCGGGTCTGCGCGACGTCCTGATGGATCTGCCGGACCAGCGGCTCGACGCCGTCGTACCGGCGCATCTCGCGCAACTGGCGGACGAAATCCAGCGACACCCGCTCGCCGTACAGGTCACCGTCGAAGTCGAGGACGTACGCCTCGACCCGCCGCTCCCGACCGGCGAAGGTCGGGTTGGTGCCGATCGACACCGCCGCCGGCAGGGCCTGACCCCCCGCCGCCGCGCCGCCGCGCCGGTCCACGCCGCGGATCAGCCAGGCCGCGTAGACCCCGTCGGCGGGCACCGCGGCGTAGCGGTGGGTCATCAGGTTCGCCGTCGGGAAGCCGATCTGCCGCCCCCGCTGGTCACCGCGGACCACGACGCCGGCCAGCCGGTGCGCCCGGCCGAGCGCCGCCGCCGCGGCCCGCACGTCCCCGGCGTCGACGCAGGCCCGGATGTACGTGGAGGAGAAGACCGTGCCGCTGTCGGTGATCAGCGGAGCGGCGTCGACACCGAAGCCGAAGGTGCGGCCCAGGCGCTCCAGCAGCGCCATGTCACCGGCCGCCTTGTGGCCGAAGCGGAAGTTCTCCCCCACCACGACCAGGGCGGCGTGCAGGTGCTCGACCAGCACGTCGTGGACGAAGGCCTCCGCGGGCAACCGGGAGAACGCCGGGGTGAACGGCACCACGCACAGCACGTCGACGCCCAGCGCCTCGATCAGTTCCGCCTGGTACGCCGGTTCGGTCAACACGGCCGGATGCGACCCCGGGCGGACCACCTCCGACGGGTGCGGGTCGAAGGTCAGCACCACCGATTGCAGGCCGAGGTCCCGGGCCCGTTTGACGGCATGGCCGATGGTCGCCTGGTGACCGCGGTGCACCCCGTCGAAGACCCCGATCGTGACCACCGAGCGACCCCAGCCGCCGGGCGCCGCCTCGTAGCCCCGCCATCGCCGCATGCGCGCCTCCCTCGTCCTGCGGTCAGGTTAGGCGCTGCCGGCACCGGCCTCGCCGAAGGGGATCCGGGACCAGCTCCGACGTTGACCGTTACGCGAGCATTTGTCACACTACAGTGGCGAGTAATGCGTACCGATGCCACCACCCTCATCACGCTGACGGCGGAATTCCTCTTCGCCGTGATCTTCCTGCGCACCCTGCGGGTGTATCTGGTCGGTCGGGACCCGCTGCAACGCGACCTCACGCTGGTCTTCGCCCCGATCAGCGTGCTGCTCGTGATCGGTCTGGTCCGGCAGTTCGGCGGCACCGTACCCGTCGGTTTCAGCATGCTGTCCACCACGTTCCTGCTGGCCCAGCCGTACTTCACCGTCCGGCTCGCCGGACGGCTGCGGGCCGTCCCGCGCTGGCTGACCCGCACGATGCTGACCGGGTACGTCATTTCCGCCATCACCCTGCTGTTCGCCCAGCGTCCGCTGAGCCAGGGGTTCGTCCTGCTGGTCGTCGTGGTCTTCGTGGTCAGCGAACTGGTCGCCGCCGGCCTGCTCGCCGCCGAGGCGCGCAGCCGGGCCGGCTCGTCGCGGGTCCGGCTGAGCATCGCGGCCGCCGCGACCCTGGGCGTGGCGGCGGCCATCATGGCGCTGGGCGCCCGGTCGGCCGCCGGGCCCGGTCCGGCCGCCGACGTCGCCACGCTGCTCAGCCGCGTCCTGGCGTTGCTCGCCGGCGTCGGGTACGCCGTCGCGTTCGTCCCGCCGGCGTGGCTGCGCCGGCTCTGGTCGGCGAAGGCGTCGCTGGCGATCACCGAGCGGTTGATGCAGGCGCCGTTCACCTCACCCGGCGAGGTCTGGCAGGTCTACGCGGAGGAACTGCGCGACCACACCGCCGCGGACGCGGTGACGGTGGTCGTCCGCCGCGACGACGGCAGCCTGGTGCAGACCGCGCACGCCGGGGCGGCCGGGGATCCACCCACCCGGTTCCGCGCCGCCGATCTCGACCAACTGACCGCGGCGCGACAGCCGGTCGGGCTACGCCACGCCCCCCCGGCCCGGGGCCGCAACCGGACCACCGCGGCACCGGCGCTCGCCACCCACTACGGCCAACAGGTCGGTGCCTGCTACGTCACCGCCCTGAGCATGCGGATACCACCGGCGGCCACCGGCGCGGTCCTGGTGCTGACCCGGCACCGGAGCCTGTTCACCGAGGACGACCTGCGGCTGCTGGCAGACCTGGGCGGACCGGCCGGAATCCTGGCCGAGCGGGAGGCGGTCACCGTCGAGCAGCGCCGGCTGGCCGCCGAGCTGACCGACTCGGTCGCCGCACTCACCCGCGCCAGCCAGGCCAAGAGCGACTTCCTGGCGAACATGAGCCACGAGCTGCGTACCCCGCTGAACGCCATCATCGGCTTCAGTGACCTGATGCGGCAGGAGCAGCCGCTCGACGACCGGCGCGCCGTGCCCGCCGACTGGGTCGACCACATCCATTCCAGCGGACGCCATCTGCTCGGACTGATCAACGGCATCCTCGACCTGGTCAAGGTGGAGGCCCGCGGGCTGGACCTGCAGCCGGCCGCGATGCGCGTCGACACCGCCGTGGTGGACACCATCGCCCGGCTCCGCCCGCTGATCGACCGCAAACGCCTGCGGATGGCGGCGCACATCCCCCCGCTCAGCGCGATCGCCGACCCGGGGCGGTTCCGGCAGATCATGGAGAACCTGCTGTCCAACGCGATCAAGTTCACGCCCGAGCAGGGCCGCATCACGGTCACCGGGGTAGCGGACGGACCGATGGTCACCATCACCGTCACCGACACCGGCGTGGGCATCGCGGCCGCCGACCTGGACCGGGTGTTCCAGGAGTTCCAGCAGGTCGGCGACCCCGAGCAACATCAGGCGGGCACCGGCCTGGGGCTGACCCTGACCCGGCGCCTGGCGCAGGCCCACGGCGGCGACCTGACCCTGACGTCCGAGATCGGTCGGGGCAGCGCCTTCACCGTACGACTGCCGGCCGCGTCGGCCAGCCCGGTGCAGCCACCAGCCGAGCCGCCACCGACCCCGGTCGAGATCCAGGGCCGGGTTCTGGTCGTCGAGGACGACCCGCACGCCGCCGAGCTGCTCGGCACCCACCTGCGGACCGCCGGCTACCAGGTGGACGTGGCAGCCAGCGGGGAGGACGGGCTGGCCGGCCTCGACAGCCACCGGCCGGACGCGATCCTGCTCGACGTGGAGCTGCCCGGCATGGACGGCTGGGAGGTGATCCGCCGGCTCAAGGCCGAGCCGAGGCTCGCCGGGATCCCGGTGCTGTTCACCACCGTGGTCGACGACCGGCAGGCCGGGCTGGCGTTGGGCGCCGTCGACTACTTCGTCAAACCCCTCGACCATGGCGGCCTGCTCGCCAGCCTGGCCCGGCACCTGCGGCGTCGCGCGCCGACCGGGGCACCCAGTGTCCTGGTCGTCGACCACGATCAGGCGGTACGCGCGTCGGTCGAGCGCAACCTGCGGGCCGCCGGCGCCGACGTGACCGTCTGCGCCGACGGTCGCGAGGGTCTACGACTGAGCCACCAGCGGCACTTCGACCTGATCGTGTGCGACCTGCAGGCGCCCGACGACGGCCGATTCAGCCTGCTGGCGGCCATCGAGGACGATCCGACCACCCGCAACATCCCGGTGGTCGGCCTGACGCCGGCCACCCGGACCGACGGGACGGCGGCCGACCCGACCACCGCCGGTCAGGCGGGTGTGGACGCCCTGGTGTCCCTGGCCGCTACCGGCCCGACTGACAAGGGGGTACGCCGGTGAGCGATCTGCCGGACGCGAAGGCACCCCGGGTGCTGCTCGTGGAGGACGAGGAACTGAACCGCATCCTGGTGCGGGCAGTGCTCGCCCGGGCCGGCGACAGCCGGGTACGGTCGATAGAGCTGCTGGAGGCGCCGACCCTGGCCACCGCCCGGCAACAGCTCGGCGAGGGCCCGGTCGACGTGGTCCTGCTCGACATGAACCTCCCGGACGGCCACGGCCTCGCCCTGGCCAGCGAGCTGGCCGAGGTCACCGACCGACCGGCCGTGATCGCCCTGACGGCCAGTGTCCTGCCCCGGGACCGCAGCGCCGCCCTGGCAGCCGGCTGTGACGGCTTCCTGGACAAGCCGTACGCGGCCGCGGACCTGGTGACGATCCTGGCCGAGCACCTCAACGGACGCCCCACCGCCTGAGCGCCGGCACCGCCGGCGGGTTCAGCACCACCGGGCCCGAGGCGGGTTCAGGCCGGCGCCAGCACGACCTCGGCGCGGGCCCGGCCGTCCCGTTCGCTGACGATGGCCAGCAGCGCCCCGTCCGGGTCGAAGACCGCGTACGGGCCGTCGATGCCGACCGGTGGCAGTGGGCCGCCGTGGGACAGCAGTCGGGCCTCGTCGGGCGTCGCCTCCCGGCGCGGGAAGCACCGGCTTGCGGCCTCGGCCGCCGGCACGGTGAGCGCCTCGGCGCCGTGCTCCTCCAACTGGGCCAGGGTGACCGCTTCGGCGAGGGTGAAGCCGCCGACCGCGGTCCGCCGCAGCGCGGTGAGGTGTCCCCCGGTGCCCACCATGGCGCCCAGGTCCCGGGCGATGGCCCGGATGTAGGTGCCGGAGGAGCAGGCGACGTCGATGTCCACGTCGACCAGATCCGGGTGCTCCCGGCGGACGGCCAGGACCTCCAGCCGCGACACGCTGACCGGTCGCGCCTCGAGCCGCACATCCTCGCCGTCGCGGACCCGCTTGTACGCGCGCTGGCCGTCGACCTTGATCGCGCTGACCGCGCTCGGCACCTGCAGGATCTCCCCGGTCAACGTCGCCAGCCCGGCCCGGATCGCCTCGTCGGTCACCTGGGCCGCGCAGGCCCGGGCGACCACCTCGCCCTCGGCGTCGTCGGTCACCGTGCTCTCCCCCAGCCGGATCGTGCCGGTGTAACCCTTGCCCGACCCGATGACGTACGTCAGGAGCCGGGTGGCCCGGCCGACCCCGAGCACCAGCACACCGGTGGCCATCGGGTCGAGCGTGCCGCCGTGACCGACCCGCCTGGTCTTCGCGAAGCGACGCATCCGCGCCACCACGTCATGCGACGTCATGCCGCCCGGCTTGTCCACCACGACCAGACCCTCTGCGCTCACACCGGCAAGCTTCCCAGAGCCGTTCCGGCGCCCGTCAGCGGGCGGCTTCTCCGCCACGGCGGGAACGGCAGCGACGCCGGCGACGCCGGCCAGCGGGTGACCCCAGCGACGCCGGCCAGCGGGCGACGCCGGTCAGCGGGGCTGGCGCCGGTCAGCGGGTGACGCCGGTGACGGCCCAGCGGCTGGACCGCAGGCGCAGCAGCAGGGCGATGAGCCGCAGCACGGTGAAGGCCCCCAGGCCGGCCCACACCCCGCCCAGGCCGAGGTCCAGGACGTAGGCGGCCCAGACGGCGGGCAGGAAGCCGCCGAGCGCCGCGGTGATGGTCAGATTGCGCAGGTACCGCACGTCGCCCGCGCCGATCAGCACGCCGTCCAGGGCGTACACGACGCCGGCGAGCGGCAGCAGCCCGACGAACCAGGGCCAGGCGATGGCGGCCTGGGCGTGGACGGCGACATCGGGGGTGAACAGGGAGGTGATCACGCCCCCCGAGGCGGCGGCCAGGACCGCCAGCAGCAGGCCCGCCGCGCCGCCGATCAACGTCGTCTGCCGGGCCAGATGGCGGGCCTCGCGTTCGTCGTCGGCGCCGAGCGCCGCGCCGACCAGCGACTGGGCCGCGATGGCCACCGAGTCCAGGATCAGGGCGCAGAAGAACCACAGTTGCAGCGCGATCTGGTGGGCGCCCACGGCGGCGGTGCCGAACCGCGCCGCTACGGCGGTGGCGGACAGCCAGCACGCCTGGAAGGCCACCCCGCGGACCAGCAGGTCCCGCCCGAGTACCAGTTGCCGGCGCAGGACCGCCGGCTCGGGACGCAGCGACACCCGCTCAGCGATCAGGGCCCGGACGAACAGCCCGCCGGCCAGCGTCTGGGCCACCACGTTGGCCACCGCCGAGCCGGTCAGGCCGAGCCCCAGCGGGTAGACCAGCACCGGGCACAGGACGGCGGAGAGCAGGTTGGGGCCCAGTACGTACGCCAGCGGCCGGCGGGTGTCCTGGACACCGCGCAGCCAGCCGTTTCCGGCCGCCGAGAGCATCAGGCCCGGGGCCCCGAGACCGGCGATCCGCAGCCAGGCCGCGGCGGCATCGGCGACGCCCGGCGCGGGGCCGGCCAGGGCATGGGCGAGCGGACCGGCTCCGACGAACAGCACCAGCGCGGCCAGCAGGCCGGCGGCCAGCGCCAGCCAGGACGCCTGGACCCCCTCGGCGACGGCCGCCGCGCGCTCGCCGGCGCCGAACCGGCGGGCGGCCCGGCCGGTGGTCCCGTACGCCATCACGGTGCCGAGCCAGCCGGCGACCGCCATCACGGTGCCGCCGATTGCCAGCGCGGCCAGCGGGGTACGCCCGAGGTGGCCGACCACCGCGGTGTCCACCAGGATGTAGAGCGGCTCGGCGGCCAGCACCACCAGGGCGGGCAGGCTCAGCGCGACGATCCGGCGCAGTGGTCCGCCAGCCGCCGACACGCTCACGAACGGATCGGGGCGACCCGCCCCCGGCGCACCGGCACAGCGATCACATCCGGGTCACTGGCGGGTGTCCATCGACGTCTGCAGCGCGCGACGGGCCTGCTCGCGGGTCTCTTCAGCGGATTCGGGCTTGGGCTGGGCGGCCATGGGAATCGTCCTTCCAGGGTCGGACGCGCGGGAACGCGCCCGGGACTGCGGGCGGAGGTGCGGTGCGCCGGCGGCGGCCGTCCGGGATCGCCGGAGTCGTTGGCCGGGGCAGCGCGGGCCCGGGTCGGGTGGACCCTGGAGGCTGGTGCTGCGGGTGGTCGGGTGATGCGGGCGGTCGGTGCCTTCACCGGTGGAATCGAGCGCATCTCAACCCAAGCTATCGTTCAGGTCCATATGGTGCGCAGGCTTCTCGGGATACGAGACGGTAATCCGGCCTGAGAGATCGATTACCGGGCCAGATCGATTACCGGGCCAGAAAGTGCCAGCCCACCCAGGACCAGAGCAGCAGCAGTGCGAGCCGACCGACTGGCATCCGGCCCACCCGCAGGCTCAGCAGCACGGCACCGAGGTCGGCGAGCGACGGGATCCGTGCGCCTTCCCGGCGGGCCGCCAGCTCCAGCGCCACAATGAGCAGCACGGCCACCCCGAACCCGGCCGTAGCGAACCCGGCCCCGCTCACCGGCGCACCAACGCCCAGAACGCCCACAGCCAGCCGCCGTAGGCCACCGATCGGGCCACCGGATGCGCCAGCAGCGGGTCGGCGAGCAGCGACAGGGTCGGATAGCCGGCCCGCGGGCCGAGCGCCAGGGCCCAACCCTCGACAACGGCGAGCAGCGCCAGCGGCACCAGCCACCACCCGGCCGCGGGGCCCAGGCGCCGGGGCGCCCGGCGCCGCGGCCACCGTTGGTCCACCACCGGGCGGGCCGAAGCGCAAGGGGCCGAACCTCGGCGGTCCGAAACCCGGCGGGCCGAAGCGCGACGGTCGGAAACCCGACGGTCCGACACCCGGCGGTCCGACACCCGACGGTCCGACACCCGGCGGTCCGACACGCGGCGATCCGACACCCGACGGTCCGACACCCGGCCGGAGAGGGCGAGCCCGGTCAACACCGCCGCGATGGTCAACACGTAGCCGGTGGCCGCGACGGAGAACGACGGCAGTTGTCCCCCGATCAGCGACAGCGCCACCAGCACCGGCACGGTGACAACTGGCCGGTCCCAGACCCGCGCCGGTCCCGCGCCGGGGTGCGGCTGCGCAACGGACGCCGGCCGGGCCACAGCGACCTTCGGCTGACCCTCGATCCGGGGCCCGACCACGGACGCCGGCCCGACCACAGACGCCGGCCCATCCACGGAGACCGGCCCATCCACGGAGACCGGCCCATCCACGGAGGCCGGCCCGACCACGGACGCCGGCCCATCCACGGAGGCCGGCCCGACCACGGACGCCGGCCCAACCGCGCTTTCCGGCCCGGCCCGGGACTGCGGCGGCTGCTCCATGCCGTTGATTCTCGCCGGCCCGACGCCGCCCGGGTAGCCGGCGACCGGCACGCGGGCTCGGCGGCCGGCCCTCCGACGCCGGCGGCGCGGGGAGCCGGGAGCGACCGCCGGGAGCGACCGGTAGGGCCGCCTAGTGCTGGTTGCCGGCGGCCGGCTGGCGGTCGAGCTGGCCGTTGACCGCGTCGACGACGGCCTCGGCGGTGCCGTGGCCGGTGAAGCCGGCTGCCAGCCGGTGACCGCCGCCACCCAGGGCCACCGCCACCCGGCTCACGTCCACCGCGCCCTTGCTGCGCAGCGACACCGCCCACTCGCCCACGGCCACCTCTTTGAGCAGGCATGACACGTCGGCCTCGGCGGCACACCGGACGGGGTCGATGAGGGCGTCCAGCACGTACGGGCGCTGGCCGTGCCGGGCCAGGTCGTCGAGGGTGGCGTAGGTCCACACCAGGCCGTGCCCACCGGCCGCCGACGGCTCCAGCTGGGCCCGGCCCAGCACGTCGCCGAAGAGCTTGATCGCCTCGAACGGGCGGGTGTCGAAGATGCGCCGGGAGATGTCCCCCGGCCGGATCCCGGTGCCCAGCAGGCGGGCGGCCATCTCGTGCACCGACGCGGTGGTCATGTCGAACCGGAACGAGCCGGTGTCGGTGGCCAACGCCACATAGAGGCACTCGGCGATCTCCGCGTCCAGCGGCACCCCCAGGCGCCCCAACAGCCCTTCGGCCACCACCGAGGTGGCCGCCGCGTACGGATCGACCAGATTGATCTCCCCGAACCGGGTGTTGGAGGCATGGTGGTCGAGCACGACGGAGCCCCCGGCGCGGGCGATCCGCTCGGCCAGCGGGCCGAGCCGGGACTCACTGGCCGCGTCGAAGCAGAGCATCAGATCAGGGTCGGGGTACGCCTCGTCGGCCGCCACGAGCAGGTCCAGGCCCGGCATGGCCAGGAACGGCTCCGGCACCTCGAGGGGACCCGGGAAGGTCGCCTGGAGGTGCCGGACGCCGAGCCGGCGCAGCCCCAACGCGAAGCCGAGCATGCTGCCCAGGGCGTCGCCGTCGGGGTTCACATGGCAGACCAGCAGCACCCGGTCGTCGGCGGTCAGCGCCCGGACGGCAGCGGTGGCCGCCGCCCACTCGACCTCCGTCGGGGCGGTCGCCGGGGGCGCCGCGTCGGTGACCGCTTCGGGGGGCGTCGCGAGTACCGACCGGCTGGATCCGTCGGTCACCGCCGCTCCTCGACGGCCGGCACCGGGTCACCGACCTCCTCGTCGGTCGGCTCCTCCGCGTCGTCGTCGTCCTCGTCGACGCGGTACGGCTGGGCGTCGCCGGCGTACTTCGCCTGGGCCGCCAGCCGCTGCACCTCGGCGTCGCGTTGGCGCGCTTCGGCGAGCAGTTCGTCGAGGTGCTTGGCCTGGTCCTGCACGTTGTCCAGGACGAAGGCCAGGCTGGGCGAGTGGCGCAGCCCCAGTGCCTTGCCGACCGTGCTGCGCAGCAGGCCCTTGGCGCTCTCCAGGGCGGCCGCCGTGCCGGCCTGCGCCGCGGCGTCGCCGAGGACCGTGTAGAATACGGTGGCCTCGCGCAGGTCGGCGGTGATCCGGGCGTCGGTGATGGTGATCATCCCGAGCCGCGGGTCCTTGATCTGGGTACGCACCACCGAAGCCACCAGCTCACGCACCCGCTCCGCTTGCCGGCGTACCCGGGCCGGGTCGCTCATCTCGTCCACCTCCGCGGCTCGTGGCTTCCGGGCCGGCCCGCCGACGCACCGATCGCGCCGCCGCAACCGCCCGGCCAACGCCCTTGACACTACCCGCGCGGTGCGTCAGCCGGCCTGCTGGCAGCCCCTGGCAGCCCTCGCGGCGCCACCCGACGCCGCCGGCCACCGGGCGACCCGATCAATCTTCGTCGCCGTGTAACCGCCTTCTCACCGACAGCAGTTCGATCTCCGGTCGACCGGCCATCAGCCGTTCGCACGCGTCGAGCACCTCGGCCACGTGGGCCGGCTGGGCGGCGACCGTCGCCACGCCGATCTCGGCCCGGCCGTGCAGGTCGAGCGCGCCGACCTCGGCGACGGCCACCTCCAGGCGGCGCAGCGCGGCGATCATCGGGCGGACGTAGGAACGTTTGGCCTTCAACGACCGGGAGTCGCCGGGCAGCAGCAGGTCGAACAGTGCGGTTCCGGTATACACGAGCGGTCAGGCTACCCGGCGCCCCCGGGGTCGATCATGCGATTTTCCGGGCGACCAGCACGTCGCGCTCGATGCTCTGGTCGACCCAGTGCGCGAGTTCCCGGTAGCCGTCGGTCTCGACAGGTTCGAGGCCGGCCGCCCGCAGCACCTCGGCGGCGCGTTCCCGGCGGGCCACCCTGGTGTTCCAGGACAGCCCGAGCGCCCCGCCCGGGCGCAGCAGCCGGGCCCAGCCGGGCGCCGCCGCGGAAAGCAGGTCCAGCGGGCTGCGCGACAGCCCACCGGCGGTGGTACGACTGCCGTGGGTCACGCCGTACGGGGCGTCGGCGACCAGCACGTCGGCGCAGCCGCCCTTGAGCACCTCGGTGGCGCGGGTGGTGTCGGTGTGCAGGACGGTCACCCGCTGGGTGGCCCCGGCCCGGTAGTCGTCACGGGAGGCGGCCACCACCACCTCCAGGCGACGGGCCACCAGCTTCTTGTCCCGGCGTACCGGCGTCAGCTCCGCGCTGTGCTTGAGCCGTTTGCGCTTGAGCCAGGTCTTCAGGAAGGAGCCGTACACGTCGACGTCCTTGCCGTCGACTTCGATGCCGATGCCGTCGTAGCCGTACATCAGGGCCTGGTTCAGGGTCGTCCCGCGACCGCACAGCGGGTCCAGGACGACCAGTTGCCGGTCGAGCATCACCGGCGCCGACGCCGACGCCAGCAGCGTCACGTTGAGCAGCAGGCGGGTGAACTGCTCGTTGGTCTTGCCGGGGTACTTGGGGATGGTCAGCAGATCATTGTCGAAGCGGGCCAGCGGCACCAGCGGCACCGGTCGCAGCAGGTCGCCGTCGACCATCTCGAACAGGGCGTACGCGGCGGACAGGTTCGACAGGTACGCGACGTCGCGCGGGCGCAGCGCCGCGGGCGCGGTGAAGGTGACGTACCCGACGCCGCCGAGGTCCTGCTCGTCGATCTCCCCGGGGCGGCTGTCGAGCACCCCGGCACCGGCGAAGACCGTCAACTCGGCGCGGGTCAGCCGGGCGGCGCCGTCGGCGTAGACGCGGTTGGCGGACGGGGCGAGCAGCAGCGCGTAGCGGACCATGGCGCAGATTCTCGCATCAGCTGGACGGGCACAACGCCGCGGCGGGCAGGGCGACGGCCCGGGACCATGAGCGGTCCCGGGCCGTTGCCGTTGTGGTACGCAGCCGTCAGGCGCGGACCTTCTCGCGCATCTCGAAGGTCTCGATGCTGTCACCGACCTGCAGGTTGTTGTAACCCTTCAGGGTGAGACCGCACTCGAAGCCCTCGCGGACCTCGGTCGCGTCCTCCTTGAACCGCTTGAGCGAGCTGACCGTGAGGTCCTCGGCGACAACCACCCCGTCGCGCAGGACGCGCGCCTTGGCGTTGCGCCGGATGAGACCCGACCGGACCACACAGCCGGCGATGAGGCCGACCTTCGAGGAACGGAACACGTCCCGGACCTCGGCGGTGCCGAGCTCCACCTCTTCGAACTCCGGCTTGAGCAGCCCCTAGAGCGCCGCCTCGATCTCCTCGATGGCCTGGTAGATGACGGTGTAGTACCGAATCTCCACGCCAGCGCGGTCGGCCAGCTCCCGGACCTTGTTGGAGGCCCGGACGTTGAAGCCGATGATCGTGGCGGTCGCGTCGGAGGACGCGCTCGCCAGGTTGACGTCGCTCTCGGTGATCGCACCGACACCGCGGTGGATGACCTTGAGCTGGATCTCGTCCGGAATCTCGATCTTGAAGAGGGCATCCTCCAGCGCCTCGACCGAACCCGATCCGTCGCCCTTGAGCACCAGGGTGAGCGAGGTCTTCTCGCCCTCCTTGAGCTGCTCCATGAGCGTTTCCAGGGTGGCCCGGCCGCGCGAGTTCGCGAAGCTGGCCGCCCGCCGGCGGGCCTGCCGCTGCTCGGCGATCTGCCGCACGGTGCGGTCGTCGGCAGCCGCCAGGAAGGTGTCGCCCGCGCTCGGCACGGACGTCAGACCGAGCACCAGCACCGGACGCGCCGGACCGGCCTCGCTGACCGGCTGACCGTTGTCGTCGAGCATGGCCCGCACGCGCCCATGGGCGCCACCGGCCACGATCGAGTCACCGGCACGCAGCGTGCCCTTCTGCACCAGCACCGTGGAGACCGCACCGCGACCCTTGTCGAGGTGCGCCTCGATGGCGATGCCCTGGGCCGGCCCGTCGATGGCGGCGGTGAGCTCCAGCGACGCGTCGGCGGTCAGCAGCACGGCTTCGAGCAGTTCCTCGATGCCGAGACCCGGCTTGGCCGCCACGTTGACGAACATCGTGTCGCCGCCGTACTCCTCGGCGACCAGTCCGTACTCGGTGAGCTGCTGGCGCACCTTGTCC
The DNA here is from genome assembly GCA_036386695.1 of Catenuloplanes sp. GTDB lineage: Bacteria > Actinomycetota > Actinomycetes > Mycobacteriales > Micromonosporaceae > DASVVF01. The sequence goes on from DASVVF010000108.1 coordinate 13,187, forward strand.
GGGTTGGCGTCCGGCTTGTCGATCTTGTTGACCGCCACCACGATCGGGACGTCGGCCGCCTTGGCGTGGTTGAGCGCCTCGATGGTCTGCGGCATGACACCGTCGTCGGCCGCCACCACCAGGATCACGATGTCGGTCACCTGGGCACCACGGGCCCGCATGGCGGTGAACGCCTCGTGACCAGGGGTGTCGATGAAGGTGATCGCCCGCTCGGCGCCGTGGTGGTCGACGTGGACCTGGTAGGCACCGATGTGCTGGGTGATGCCGCCCGCCTCGCCCCCCATCACGTTCGTCTTGCGGATCGCGTCGAGCAGCTTGGTCTTACCGTGGTCGACGTGACCCATGACGGTCACCACCGGCGGCCGGCTGACCAGCCGGTCCTCCGCCACCTCGGCGTCGAGGTCGATGTTGAACTGCGCCAACAGCGCGCGGTCCTCGTCCTCGGGGCTGACGATCTGCACGTCGAAACCGAGGTGCTCACCGAGCAGCAGCAGCGTCTCGTCCGAGCACGACTGCGTCGCGGTCACCATCTCGCCCAGGTTGAACATCTCCTGGACCAGCGAACCCGGGTTGGCGTTGATCTTGTCGGCGAAGTCGGAGAGCGAAGCGCCGCGCGAGAGCCGCACCACCTGGCCCGAGCCACGCGGGGCGCCCGAGCTCATCTGTGGCGCCGACAGATTGTCGAACTCCTGCCTGCGCTGCTTCTTCGACTTGCGACCGCGCGCCGGCTTGCCGCCCGGACGCCCGAAGGCACCCGCCGCGCCACCGCCACGACCACGACCGCCACCACCGGGACGACCCGGAGCGCCGCCGCCGGCCGGAGCACCGCCGCCACCGCCGGGACCGCCACGGTAACCGCCGCCACCACCGGCACCGGCACCACCGGCACCACCGGGACGGAAGCCGCCACCAGCACCGCCACCGCCACCGGGACGGAAACCGCCACCGGTACCGGCACCGCCGCCGCCACCGGGACGGAAACCGCCACCGGCACCGCCACCGGGACCACCACGACCGCCGCCGGGACCACCGGGACGGCCGGCACCGCCACCGGCGGCCGGACGACCCGGTCGCTGCGACGGCATCGAGGACGGGCTCGGCCGCGGCGGCATGGACGCCGGGCTGGGCCGCGGCGGCATGGACGCCGGATTGGGTCGGGGCATCCCGGCCGGGGACGGCCGCTGGCCGCCGGACGTGATGCCGAACGGGTTGTTGCCGCCACTGCGCGCCGGCGGACGACCACCGGCGCCGCCGGGACCCGGACGGCCGGGAGTCGGCGTGCCGGGACCGGCCGGACGACCGGCGGCCGGCGAGCCGGGACGCGGGGGCACAGCGTTCGGACCGGGCCGGGGACCGGCACCGGGCCGGGCCTGGCCGTCCGCCGGCGGTTCGCGCCGGACGGTCTCGCGCTGGCGGGCTTCCTGGGCGGCCTTGACCGCCGCTTCCTGGTCAGCCTTCAGGGCAGCGGCGCGCACCTCGGCGGCCGCCACCTCGATGTCGTGCGCACTGGCCGGTTTGGCCACCGGGGCGGTCGGGACCGGAGGTCCGGGGACCGGGCCCTTCGGCCGGATCGGGGCGACCGGGCCCGGCATGGCCGGAGCGGCCGGAGCCGGGCTGGGCGCGGTCGGGTTGGGTGCGGCCGGGCGACGGGGCGGCATCGGCCGCGCCGTGGTCCTCGGCTCGCTCGGGGTCGACACCGCCGCCGCGGCCGGAGCCGCCGACGATGCCACGAACGCTCCCCGCAGCCGGCGGGCGACTGGCGCCTCGACGGTGCTGGACGCGGATTTGACGAACTCGCCCATCTCCTTGAGCTTGGCGAGAACGGTCTTACTCTCGACCCCGAGCTCTTTGGCGAGCTCGTGTACGCGGGCCTTTCCTGCCACTGCACTCCTCACTTTTGAGGTCGTGCGGGCAGCACCCGCAGCGACCTCACTCGTGCACTAGAAGCCTGGTCATTTCAGGGACTTCATCGTGTGCTCATGTCGGTCGTCCTACCTTGCTGTCCGGGTGGGGCTCCCACGCCCCACCATCGGTGGCTCCGGGCGGCACGACGGCCGCCCGGATATGCTCGGCCAGCACACCGGTGTCGATGTCCCCGGTGAGTCGCAGCGCGCGCCCGAAGGCGCGACGCCGCTCCGCCAGCGCGAAGCAAGCCGGACCGGGATGCAGATGCGCTCCCCGACCCGGCAACCTGCGGGCCGGGTCCGGCAGGAGCCGATAAGCCACTCCAGACCCGACCGCGACGAACCGCAGTAACTCGGAGGCCGGTGCGCGCCCACGGCAGCCCACACAGGTGCGCACCGGAAGTGCGCACCGCGTCGGACCCGCAGCGCGTCGTACCACTACGAGAGTCTACCCCCACCGGTGGCCAACCTGTCGCCCGGTCAGGACGCCGGGTGAGAACCCCTGGTCAGGCCGGCCGGTCAGGACGCCTGCTCGACACCGCCGCGCCCGCCGGCCGGAGCGGACGAGGACGGCTGCTCGTTGTCCGGCCGGATGTCGATGCGCCAACCGGTCAGCCGGGCGGCGAGCCGGGCATTCTGCCCCTCCCGGCCGATGGCCAGCGACAACTGGAAGTCCGGCACGGTCACCCGGGCGGTACGGGTGGCGAGGTCGACGACCTCCACCCGCAGGGCCCTGGCCGGCGACAGGGCATAACCGACGAACTGGGCGGGGTCGTCGGCCCAGTCGATGATGTCGATCTTCTCACCGTGCAGCTCGCTCATGACCGCGCGGACCCGCTGGCCCATCGGACCGATACAGGCACCCTTGGCGTTGACCCCCGACACGGTGGACCGCACGGCGATCTTCGTCCGGTGGCCGGCCTCCCGGGCGATCGCGGCGATCTCGACGGTGCCGTCGGCGATTTCCGGCACCTCCAGCGCGAACAGCCGCCGGACCAGGTTGGGGTGGGACCGGGACAGGGTGATCTGCGGGCCGCGGAAACCCTTGGCCACGTGCACCACGACGCACCGGATCCGCTGCCCGTGCGCGTAGACCTCGCCCGGCACCTGCTCGGACTGCGGCAGGACCGCCTCCAGCTTGCCCAGGTCGACCGTGACGATGCCCTTCTCGGACCGCGCCTCGTGCGCCTGCACCACGCCGGTCACCAGGTCACCGTCGCGCCCGGAGTACTCCCCGAAATGGACCTCGTCGGTGGCCTCGCGCAACCGCTGCAGGATCACCTGCTTGGCGGTCATCGCCGCGATCCGACCAAAGTCGTGCGGGGTGTCGTCCCACTCCCGCACCACCGCGCCGTCCGGCCCGGTCTCCTGGGCGTACACCAGGGCCGCCCCGGTCTTGCGGTCGATCTCCACCCGGGCGTGAGCCTCCGAGCCCTCGGTGTGCCGGTAGGCGGTCAGCAACGCGGTCTCGATCGCCGCGAGGATCGTCTCGAACGGGATCTCCCGCTCGCGCTCCAGTGCGCGCAGCGCCGCGAGGTCGATGTTCACCTCTCCTCGCCCTCCCCATCCTCGTCGTCGAACTCGGTGTCCCCGCCGGCCTGAGCCCGGCCGGCAACGTCTGCTTCGTCGTCGTGATCGGCTTCGTCGTCCTCGGCGCCGTCGACCTCGTCGAGGTCGTCGTCCGAGATCTCCGCGAGCCGGTTGAACTCCACCTGCACCCGACCCGGTCCCAGCCGCGGGTACCCGACCTCATGGGCCGTGCCGTCGACGTCCAGCACGATGCCGTCGTCGTCGGCGCCGACCACCCGGCCGGTCAGCTGCCGGTCGTCGACGCCCACCTTCACCAGCCGGCCCACGTTGCGCCGCCAGTGCCGGGGCAGGGTCAACGGGCGGTCCACCCCCGGGGAGCTGACCTCGAGCTGGTATTCACCGGCGAGCAACTCACCGCCGGTCTCCTCGGCCGCGTCCAGCGCGGCCGACACGGCGCGGGAAACCACCGCCACCGCGTCCAGGTTGATCCCACCGTCGGCGTCGACCACCACCCGCACCACGTGCCGGCGGCCGGCCCGCGAGACGGTGAGGTCCTCCAGGTCGTAGCCGGCCCTGACCACCACCGGCTCCACCACGGCACGCAACTGCGCTCGGCGCACCGCCAGGTCACCACGGGGGCGGTCCGCGGCCGGCGGCTGCCGGGGCTGATCGACGGGCGGCCCGGAACGGTCGTAGGAGCCCGCACGACGGGCGCCCGACGACGGTCGGCCGGAACCGCGACCACGCTGTGTCATGTGAGCACCCCCTTCGATGTCCGGACGAGCCCGCGACGGCCGGGCGGCCGACGGCGCCGGGATCACGCCGGCTCACCGCGGGACGAGACGCCCAGCGGTTGTGCAGAGCGTAACGCGCCCGCCCCGGGGGCCACCCGGCGCCGCTCCGATGTCACGACGACACCCACGGGTGGCTGCCGGGCCCGCGGCGTCCGGGGTACCCGGCCCCAGCGGCCATGGTGTTCACTTGTGCCGGTGGGAACCTGGCAGACATCACGGCGCGACGTCCGCCCGCGTCGCCACGTGCTGCGGCTGGCCGCCGGCGCGGCGCTCGCCGGCGGGGCCGCGATCCTCTCCGGCTGCGACCTGGTCCGCGACGACCAACCGGCACCGGCACCCCCGCCGGACCCGCTGCTACCGCTGCACGCCGAGGCGCTGCGGCTGGCCTCGGCGTACGACGCTGCCCTGCAGGCCCAACCACCGCTCGCCGGCCGGCTCACCGGGCTGGCCACCGCGCACCGGGCGCACGCGGCCGAGCTGGGTCGGATCATCCGCCCCCCGGCCCCGGCCGACCCGGCCGCCTCCGGCTCGGCCGCGCCCGCCCCGGACGGCGACAGCGCCGCGGTGCTGACCGCCCTGCGCGAGGCCGAGCAGGCCGGGCAGCGCGCCGCCGCCGCGGCCTGCCGCGCGGCGCCGGCCGACCGGGCGGCGCTACTCGGCTCGATCGCGGCCGCCCGAGCCAGCCACGTCGAGGCGCTGCGCGCATGACCGGTCGGATCGCGGCCCGGCGCGTCATCCGGATCGGGGCGCTGCCGGCATGAGTGAACAGCTCACGGCGGCGTTGGCGGCCGAGCAGGCGGCCATCTTCGCGTACGGGCCGATCGGGGTACGCCTCACCGGCGCGGCCGCCGAACTGGCCCGCACCGCCGAAGCGGCCCACCGGGTCCGCCGCGACACGCTGGTGCTGCGACTGGCGGCCCTGGGCGCCACCCCGGGCCCGGCCGCGCCGGCGTTCACCCTGCCCTTCCCGGTCACCGACCGAGCCAGCGCGTTGCGGCTGGCCGTGCACGTCGAGGACGGCGCCGCCGCCGTGTGGCGGGCGGCACTACCGGCCACCACCGACGCCGACCGGCAGCTGGCCCTGGACGCGCTGACCGAATGCGCCGTACGGGCCACCCGGTGGCGTCGGACGGCCGGCGTGACGCCGTTGACGGTGCCCTTCCCCGGCCGGCGCTGAACCCCCCCGCACCGGCCACCGACGACGGGGACTACCGGACGGCGCACAATGACGCCCGTGTCCGAGGAAAATTCGTACCTCAGCAACCCACGCTGGGCGGTGGCCGAGCAGGTCGCCGGGGCCGCCCGGCGGCGCTGGCCGGCCGATGTGCTGGCGGTCGGCGTGCACGGTCCGCTCGCCCACGACGTGGACGCCCGGGCCGGCGACGTCGCGGTCACCGTGATCACCTACCGGTCCGGTGGCGCGTCGAGGACAACCACCCGACGGGTGGCCGGTGTCCTGGTGGGACTGTGCGTGGTGGGCGCCGACGACTACCTGCGGCAGGCCCGCACGCTGACCCCGTCGTGGCCGTTGACCGCCGACCGGTACGTCACCACCCGGGCCGTGCACGACCCGACCCGGTGGCTGGTCAAGCTCCGCGAGGCGCATCTCGGGCGGCTGGCGGACGCCCGGCAGGCGGAGTTCACCGCGATGGCCCGCGAGGCGTGGTACCCGGCCGCGTCCGCGTTGGCCCGGGCCACCCGGCTGGCCGAGTGGTACGACACCGACGCCGCCGTGCTGATGCTCGGCGAGGCCCGGCTGTCCGCGGCGACGGTGGCGGGCCTGCTGAGCCGGACCTACTTCCGCGACGGCCCGGACGCGGTGCGCAGCACCGGGCTGGCGGCGGCCGATCTGACCGAACTCGCCGCGACCCTGAACAGCCAGGCCGCGGACCTCACCCACCGCGGTCGCCCGGTCGACGGGCCGGTCGACAGCCTCTTCGACTGACGCCCGGGCGCGGCTAGGTGACCGCGCCGACGCCGACCGCCACGCCGACCAGGTACGTGGCGCCGGCCGCCGCCGCGCCCAGCAGCAACTGCCGCAGGCCGCTGCGCCACCAGGGATTGCCGGTGAACCGGGCCACCAGGACCCCCGCGACGAACAGGCCGACCCCGCCGACCACCAGCGCCGGCCACAGCGCCGTCACCCCGAAGAGGTACGTCAGCAACGGCACCACCGCGCCGATGGCGAAGCACACGAACGACGAGAACGCCGCGGTCCACGGACTCGGCAGTTCGTCGGGCACCACCCCCAGCTCCTCCTGGGCGTGGACCCGCAGCGCCTGTTCCGGATGGTCCTTGAGCACGTCGGCCACCTGCCGGGCCAGGGCGTGCGGCAGCCCACGCGCGGTCCACGCGGCCACCAGCTCGTCGGCCTCGCCCTCCGGGTTGTGCCGCAACTCCCGCAGCTCCTTGGCCAGTTCCGCACCGACCTGCTCGTTCTGGGTACGCACGCTGGTGTACTCCCCGATCCCCATCGAGATCGCTCCGGCGGCCAGGCCGGCCACACCGGTCAGCACGATGGTGCGCGGTGCCAGCCCACCCCCGCCCACCCCGGCGATCAGCGCGATGTTCGTCACCAGGCCGTCCATCGCCCCGAAGGTCGCCGCCCGCAGCCAGCCACCGGAGACGTCGGCGTGGTGGTGCTCGACCGGGGCCGTCGCCGACCCACCGGCGGCGGCCCCGCCCGGACCGGTCATGGCAACGTCAGGATCTCGAAGCCGTCCTCAGTCACCACCAGGGTGTGCTCGAACTGCGCCGTCCAGCGGCGGTCCTTGGTCACCACCGTCCAGCCGTCGGACCACTGCTCGTACTCGTGGGTGCCGAGGGTGATCATGGGCTCGATGGTGAAGGTCATGCCGGGCTCCATCACCACGTCGAGCTGCGGGTTGTCGTAGTGCGGCACGTACAGGCCGCTGTGGAAGGTCTCGCCGATCCCGTGCCCGGTGAAGTCGCGGACCACCCCGTAGCCGAACCGGCGGGCGTACGCCTCGATCACCCGACCGATGGCGTTGAGCGGGCGTCCCGGAGCGACCGCCCTGATCCCCCGCATCATCGCCTCGTGGGTGCGTTCGACCAGCAACCGCACGTCCTCGGCGACATCGCCCACGCAGAACGTGGCATCGGTGTCGCCGTGCACCCCCCCGATGTACGCCGTCACGTCGACGTTGACGATGTCGCCGTCCTGCAGCACGGTGGTGTCCGGGATGCCATGACAGATCACCTCGTTGAGCGAGGTGCAGCACGACTTCGGGAAGCCCTTGTACCCCAGCGTGGACGGGTAGGCGCCGTGGTCGCAGAGGAACTCGTGCACCAACCGGTCGATCTCGTCGGTGGTGACTCCGGGTTTGCAGTGCTCACCGGCGAGCTGCGTGGCCTGGGCGGCGAGCCGTCCGGCGACCCGCATCTTCTCGATCGTCTCGGGCCGCTGGACATGCGAGCCACGCCATTCCCGGGGCCGCTTCTTGCCGACATACTCCGGCCGGGCGATGTGTGGTGGCACCGGCCGCCATGGCGACAATGTCCCCGGAGCGAGTGGGGCACGAACGTTCATACCCTGCAGCCTATCGTCGGCGCCGCCGCCGGCCCGGGCTGGTCGTGACCCGCCCCGGTGGCCGGCGGGCGGCTATTGTTGCCGTCCCCGGTTTACTGTGTAATCGTGGTGCCGTGGATCAAGAGGGCACGGAGTCCATCTTCTCCGCCACCGCCGAGGTGGACGGCGACCACGTCACCGTCGCCGTGGACGGCGAGGTCGACATGTCGACCGCCGACGCCATGTACCAGGCGGCCACCCGCGACCGGGCCCAACGGGTCACCCTCGACCTGCGGGGCGTGTCGTTCTTCGACTCCGCCGCCATCCACGCCCTGATCCGGTTGACCGACCAGTACCCGGAGCGGCTGACCGTGCTGCCGTCGCGGCAGGTCCGGCGGGTCCTCGACATCTCCGGGCTGGGCGACCAGCCCTGGCTGCCGCCGGCCTGACCTGCCGGCAACCGGCCCGGCCTGGCCGCTGGCCGCAGCCGGTCGACCCGGCTGCGCAACCGGCCCGACCGCCCGGAGGTCAGGCGTCGGTCGCGGCGGACACACCCAGGGGGCGTCGTAGGTTCAGGATGGTTCCCCCGTCGGTCCGCCGCACCGTCAACTCGGCCAGCGCGCCGATCAGGGCCAGCCCCCGGCCGCGGAAGCCGCCGTCGCTGCCGGTGCGCCACCGGCCGGTGTCCCGCACGGTGGCCACCACCGCGTCTGATTCCACGTTCACCTCCACGGTGATGGCCGCCTCGGTCGGTTCCACCGGGTGCTCGATGGCGTTCGCGGCGGCCTCCGACACCGCCACGACGAAGTCGAACACGTCGTTCGCCGGCACCTGCTGCGCGGTCAGGAAGCTCTCCAGCCGCCGGCGCAGCACGGACAGCCGGGTCGGGTCCGCCGCCAGCCGCAGCACGAACCGGCGCGGCACGGCCGCCTCCAGCGCCAGCAGGGCGATGTCGTCGCGCCGGAACCGGTCGGCCGCCTTGGCCAGCAGGGTGTCCAGCAGGTCCTCCAGGTGTTCGGCCGGCGCGGCCGCGTCGACCTGCAGCTCGGCCAACCCGAGGTCGATGCCGTTGCGGCGGTCCTCGACCAGGCCGTCGGTGTAGAGCAGCAGGCGGCTGCCGGTCGGCAGGTGTGCCTCGCGGGTGGGGAAGACCGCCTGCGGCAGGGCCCCGATCGGCGGGCCGAGCGCGCCGGTGTGCAGGAAGGCCCCACCGGCGCCCGGGGTCACCACCACCGGTGCCGGGTGGCCGGCGCTGGAATACCACAGCTGGCCGGTGTGCGGGTCGAAGCGCACACACACCACGGTCGCGAACTGACGCCGGCCCAGGTTGTCGACCAGGCGGTTGAGCCGGGTCAGCGCCTCCCCGCAGCCGAAGCCCTCCAGGATGTACGCCCGCAGGGCGTTGCGCAGCTGCCCCATCCCGGCGGCGGCGTGCACGCCCTTGCCGACCACGTCGCCGATCACCAGCACCAACTCACCGCCGGGGGCCGCGATGACGTCGTACCAGTCCCCGCCGACCTCCGCCTCGGCGCTGCCGGGCAGGTACCGGCTGGCGACGATGGCGCCCGGCACCTGGGGCAGGGTCTGCGGCAGCAGGCTGTGCTGCAGCGTGCTGGCGATGCGGTGCTCCGCCTCGTACAGTCGCGCGTTCTCCAGCCGCAGACCGATCAGCCGGGCGAGCTGGGACAACACCGCCGGGTCCGGCTCACCGCCGGCGCCGGTCCACACCCGCAGCTGCCCCAGCGGGGCCCCGGAGGTGTCCGGCAGGGCCAGCACAGCGACCGGCTCGGCGGTCGGGTCGGCGCCGCCGTCGGTCTCGAACCGGCTCTCCGGGAC
>DASVVF010000109.1:0-3523 GCA_036386695.1 Catenuloplanes sp.
CCCGCGGCCAGCGCCTCGGCCAGTGGCGCCGCCGCGCCCTCCTCGGCGAACGGCAGGGCCCCGGCGTTGACCCGGTCGACCGCGGCGGCGTCGATGTCGTAGAGCACGACGGAGCGGCCGCGCGCGGCCAGCGCGATGCCCAGCGGCAGGCCGACCCGTCCACAGCCGCCCACCACGCAGATGTCGACGCCGTGGACTTCCCCCGCCTCCGTCATCTCGCCTCGCAATCCCGCCGGGCTTCGGCCTGTGCAGGTTACTAGCGAGGAAACCTCGGGTCTACCCGCAAGTAGCTAAAGGTTTGGATGAATGATCACGAGGGCTGCCAACCGGAACGGTCACCCGATGCGGTAACGGGCAAGGCGGCTCGACCTCGGCCCATCCCAGGGAATTGCTCGTCTAGAGTTCCGCACCATGGCCGGCACACTGTCCACCGATCTCAGCTCGCGGTTCGCCGCGGCGCTACCCGCCCGCGCGGTGGCCGCCGCCGTGCGCGTCGCCTACCCCCGGGTCGAGCCGGAGCTCGCGCGGCTCGGCTCCTACGCCCCGCGCGGCGGCACCGCCGTCGATGTCGGGGCCTGGTACGGGCCGTGGACCCGGGGGCTGCGCCGGATCGCCGACCGGGTGGTCGCGGTGGAGCCGGTGGCCGAGCTGGCCCGCTGCGTGGCGGCCGCATACCCGGACGTACGGGTGGTCGAGGCGGTGGCGTCGGACCACGCCGGCACGGCGGAGCTGTTCCTGCCGTCCGGCGGGCCGGGAGCCGGCACCTCCTCGGTGGAACACGGCACCGGGGCGCCGGTCCGCGTCGCCCGGCTGACCCTCGACGGACTGGACCTGCCCGATGTTCGGTTTGTGAAGCTGGACGTCGAGGGTCACGAGCTGCCGGCGCTGCGCGGGGCGCAGCAGACCATCCGGCGGGACCGCCCACTGCTGCTCGTCGAGCTGGAAGAGCGGATCCAGCCGATCCGGCCGGTGCTCGACCTGCTCGCCGGCTGGGGCTACCGGCCGTATGTGATGCCGGACGCCCGGTGGCTGCCGCTGGACCACTTCGACCTGATGGGGCACCAGCGCGGCGCGCTGGCCCGGGTCGATCAGAGCTTCGCGCGCCGGGTGGTGCGGCCCAAACCCCGCTACGTCAACATGGTGCTCTTCCGGCCGGAGCCGGACCGATGAGCGTGGTGAGCGCCGACACCGCAACCCCGCCCCGGGCGTCCGGCGTCGACCCGGTCGGCGTGGTCGCCGTCGCGCTCATCGCGCTGAGCACGCTGTGGCGGGCGTCGATCACCACCCGAGGCTTCCTCATCGGCGACGACTTCCCGATCATCGTCCAGGGCCACGCGTCCGGCCTCAGCCTCGAGGGCCTGTTCACCCCGTACAACAACCACCTCATGCCGGCCGCGCGGCTGCTCACCTATGTCGTCCACTCGTTCGCCGGCTACGACTACTGGCCGTACGCCGCGCTGATGGTGCTCGCGCAGCTCGCGGTGAGCGTGGCGTTCTACCGGCTGCTGCGGCTCATGCTGCCGGCGGGTTGGGCGCTGCTCGTGCCGCTGTGCCTGTTGCTCTTCAATCCCCTCACCCTCGAGGTCAGCGCCTGGTGGGCGGTGGGGATCAACTTGCTGCCCATGCAGCTCGCGATGGTCATCGCGGTCGGTGCCCAGGTCCGCTACCTGCGCTCGGGCGAGCGCCGGCATCTGGTGACGCTCGCGCTGGCGATCGTCGGCGGGCTGTTGTTCTTCGAGAAGTCGCTGCTGATCGTGCCGCTCGTCTTCCTGGTCACGGTCTGCCTGTACGCGCCGGGTGGCCCGGTGCGCGCCGTGCTCACCACCGTCCGGCGCTGGTGGCCGGCCTGGGCGATGCTGACCGCGCTCTCGGTCGGCTACCTCGCCGGCTATCTCGCGATGTCCACGGGCTCTTCGCTGCGGACGCCGGCCTCGGCGGGCGAGGTCGGCACGTTCCTCGAGCAGTTCTTCGGGTCGTCGCTCGCGCCCGGGCTGCTCGGCGGACCATGGAGCTGGCTGGACGCCGCCGACGGACCGCCCGTCGCGGCGCCGACCCAAACGTCGCGGTGGCTGTCGTGGGCGCTGGTCGCGCTGCTGGTGGCGGGGACGGTCTGGCTGCGCCGGACGGTCGCGGTGCGCGCCTGGACGCTCCTCGCGGTGATCTCCGCCATGGCGGCCGGGCTGATCGCCGCCACCCGGCTGGGTTCGGGCCTGAGCGGAGTGGCCGGGCTGGTGCCGCGTTACCTCGGGGACGTCCTGCTGGTCGCGGCGTTGTGCGTGGGGGTCGCGGTGTGCGGGCTGCGTCGGCTGGACGCCCCCGACGAGCCGGTCGGCGCTGCCCTGCCCGCGCTGCTACGCGACCGCGCGCAGCCGCTGGTCACCGGCCTCGCGGTCGGGCTGATCCTGCTCGTCGGGAGCAGTCTCTACAGTGGCGTCGACTTCGCCGCCGACTGGCGCACGAAGGCGTCCCGTGACTACCTGCACACCGCACTGGCCGACCTGGCCGCGGCCGAGCCCGGCACGGTGTTCATCGACCAGCCGGTACCGGATCCGGTGGTGCCGTCGCTGTCGTACCCGTGGAACATGCAGTCCCGGTTCTTCAGCCCGATCAAGAACGGGCCGGTGTTCGTCACCGCGGCCGCGAAGCTCTCGATGATCGACGTATCCGGCCACGTCCGGCCGGCCTGGGTCAAGGGCGTGAAGGCCCGACCCGGCCCGCGACCGAACTGCGGTTACCAGGTCAAAGATGGTCGTACCGTCAGGATCCCGTTGCAGGCGGACGTGGTGGACTACTGGCACATGGTCCGGATCGCCTACCTCAGCGACCGGGACACCACCGCGACGATCCAGGTGGGCAGGCACGGCGGCATGCCGTTCGACGTGCACAAGGGTCTCAACGCGATGTTCCTGCTGATCCGCGCCGAGGGCGACGAGGTCCGGCTAAGGGCGCACGACCCGGCGGCCAACCTCTGCACCGACGAGATCGAGATCGGCGCGCTGGTGCCCCAGCCGGTCGGGTAACCGGTGCGCCGCCAGCTCGTCCCGCACGCCGTCGCGGCCACCGTCACCGCGGTGGTGCTCGCGCCGCTGGCGCTGCCCGGGTATGCGCTGCGGTACGACATGGTGTTCGTGCCGCGGCAGCCGCTGAGCTGGGAGTCGGTCGCGCCCGCCGACGCCCTGCCCCGCGCGGTGCCGCTGGACGCGCTGGTGTCGCTGGCCAACCTGGCCGTGCCCGGCTGGCTGCTCCAGCGGATCGCGCTGGTCACGATCGTCTACCTGGCCGCGCTCGGCGCCGCCCGGCTGGTGCCGACCGGACGAACGGCCACCCGGGTGGTCGCCGCGCTGGCGTTCGCGTGGACGCCGTACCTCGCCGAGCGGCTGCTGCTCGGCCAGTGGGCGCTGCTGCTCGCGTACGCCGCCCTGCCCTGGCTGGTGGCGGCGGCGCGGGACCTGCGCGCGGGCCGGCCCGGCGCGCTGCCCAGGTTGGTGATCGCCGCCGCGCCGGCCGCCCTCACCCCGACCGG
>DASVVF010000110.1:0-3802 GCA_036386695.1 Catenuloplanes sp.
GCGGCGCCTGCCATAACCACCACGCAACGGCGGCGACGTTCGAGCGACAGAACAGGACGGTCACCGACGGCCGCGCGCGCCGGTGTGAGCGGACGGCCGCCACCCCGGCAAGCACCACGATGCAGACCAGCACCGCCGCAGCACCGACGGAATAGCTACCCGCCATGGGTGGTTCGGGTGCCGCGGCGGGCCCGGCGGGCCGCCACCCGGCATGCCGGCGTGGGTGTTGTCCGCGTCGCGGTGCCGGGGTTCGGCCTCAGGGCGGGTCGCGGCGGGCGGTGTACCCGGCGGCGGCGATCGCGGCGATCAGCGTGTCCTCGTTGGCGATCACCGGGTCGACGTCGACGATGGTGCGCCCGGCGCGGACCGAGGTCTGCGAGCGGTGCACTCCGGGAAGTTCTTCCAGGGTTTCGTCGATCAGCATGCCGCAGCTGGCGCAGTGCATCCCGGACACGGTGAAGCTGTAGGCGCTGGACTCCTGCATGGTGGTGTCCCCGCTCAGATGATGGTGAGGCGGCCGGTGTACATGCCCATGCCGCAGGAGTAGTCCAGCCGCCCGGGTCGCAGCACGCCGAGGTCGATGACGGTGTCGCCGTTGATCGGCAGGATCTGTTCCAGGTCGCGTGACGGGATCACGAATGCGCGCACGCATCCCTTGGCGTCGTCGGAGCGCACCACCAGCCGGGTCGGTGTGCCGGATCTGATCTCGATGTTGGCGGGTTCGTAGGCGCCGGTGACGGCCGTGACCACGACCAGCTGGGTCCCGTCGGGCATCGTCGATACCGGTGGGGCGTTCTGCGGTGCGGCCGCGGCGGTCACCGGTTCAGGGGCGAGCCCGGTGGTTTCGGCCAGTCGGGAGGCCGCCAGCGGTGAGCCGGACAGCTCCAGGCCACCGTTGAGGGTGTACAGGCCCATGGCCAGCACGACGAGGCCGGTGGCGGTGGCCAGCCGCCCCCGCCACGCGCCGGCCGCCTTGCGGGCGAGGTAGCCCAGGGCGGTGAACAGCGGCGCGGTGCCGATCACGAACACGGCCATGATCGCCGCGCCGGCCACCGGTGAGCCGGAGGTCAACGCCAGCGCCTGCACCGACAGGGTGACACCGCACGGGATCAGCACGCTGGCCACGCCGAGCACGGCGGGGGCGACGGCGGACGTGGACCGGGTGCGCTGGCGCACGAATCGTGACCAGGACGCCGGAGGTTCGATGACCAGACCCCGCAAACCCGGAACGCCGAGCTGCGCCAGACCGAACACGACGATGAGCGCCCCGGCCGCGATCTGGGTCATGGTGCGCAGCCCGACCGACAGCTGTATGGCGGTGCCCACGGCACCGAGCGCCGCCCCCAGGGCGGTGTGGGAGAGCAGTTTGCCGGCTAGGAACCCGGCCACCGGGATCAGATCGTCACCGAGCCGGGCCGTTCGCGAAACGGGGACTGCGACGGGCAGCCCGGCCCGGGCCGGTGCGGCTGCCGTGGGTTGGCGTTGGCGCATGACCAGGCCGGCGAGTAGCCCGCCCTGGACCGCGGCGCAGGAGACACCGCCGGCGAACAGGCCGGTGACCAGTACAGCGAACAAGTTCATGAGTCGTCCTCGCGTGGGAAAAGGGAAGGAACACCGCTGCAAGGCGGCACGCACGTGCGCGTGTGCCAGTGCGGGTCGACGCACGCGTCGGCCCGCACCGATGGCGGTGTTCTTCCTAGATGCGCAGGACGCCGAGCTGAACCACGCTGACCGTGGGCAATCGGTAGCGGGGCCGCGGCGGTGCCGGCCCGCGAGCCGGCGGCACATGCCAGGCGCGGCGCAACGCATAAGCCAGCACCAGAGCGGCGCCGACCACGGCGGTCAACAGGACCAGGCAGGCCCCGGCCATCGTGCCGGGCGATCCGTGCCCGTCGTCGTGGTGTCCGGGTACCACCCTGCCGCCCGGGACAGCGGCGAGGTGGTCTCCCCGGGTACCGGGGCTCGTAGGCGACAGGTGATGCTGGGCCGTGGTCAGCGCCGTCATGGCGGCAGGGACCGCGTCGGCGCAGTGCGCGCCGTGCAGCATGCCGAGTCCACCGAGCGCGAACGCCACGAGAAGCCACCGGGTCAGCACCCTGCGTGCGACCATCGGGGCGTTCAAGCGGCTCACCACGCCAGGTTACGACACGGACCTTGAGATCCGGCTCCCGTCAGCAGCCCATGAAGCTCGATCGGCGAACGCCGGACCACACCTATTGAGCGACTGCCCGGGTGTTCCGCCCCGAAATGGTCGCTGGGTGGCAGCTACCGGAAGCGGCGGCTATCCGCACCGCCCGGTCGGTGTGTACCGGCTGGCCGATGGACTGACGTTTCGCGGCCATTCCGGGTGGTGCACCGCCGAGGCCCCGACAGCCCGGAGACTTAATCTGATGAGATCGGACGCGGGTTCTGCAAGTGTTCCTCTGGCAACGACGCCACCATCATGGGAGGTTCCGAGATCGTGGGGCACCCGCAGTCCCAGCTTCCCGACGCCGGCGACGGCACGGACGCACCCGCTGAGGCGAGGCCGTACCGGTTCAGCCTCACCCATCCGGCAGTCGCCGTGAAAGCCATCGATGAGGCTGTCAAAGGCGGCGCTGATGCCTTCCACGCAGCCCTGGTGATCGGCCAGACGGAACCCCCGGGCGAGGTTCTGGACGGTGTGGTGCTGCGGCGGGAGATCTGCCGGGCGTTGACCTACTCGCTGCATCTCGCGCTCGGTGATGCGGATCCGGGCTGCGAACGGAACGTGGACGGCGCCGCCGGCCTGCTACCGGCGGTACGGGACGTTCCCGAGCCAGTCGTGCAGTTGTGGCGGACCATCGCCGGCGGCGTCACCGAGCCGGCCGCGATTGCGCACTTCGAGGACCTGCTGTGGTGCCGACGCGACGGCAACGCCGGAGCCCGCGCCGCCCGGGCCGCGCAGACGTACCTCGCGATCGCCAGCAGCGGCGAGGTCGACAGGTCCAGCGTGGAGATGCTCGTCCGCGCCTGGACGCTGGCCCGCCAGACAGGCAACGCCGGCCTCGACCAGCAGGTCCGTGCCCGGCTCTCGGCGGTGGCCACCCACACCATCCACACCCACCCGGGGCAGCGGCCCGGAATCCTGCTGCCCGTGCTCGGCGCGCTGGCCCAGGGACCCCTGCGGGCCAGACGGGCCGCGGCCGCACCGGATCCGATCGACGTCGATGACCTTCTCGCGCGGGCTGCCGTGGCGTGCCGGCGTGGGCGGGACGCGGCGACGGTGGCACGGTACCGACGCGGCCGCACCCAGGACCCCGCCGAGTTGCAGGCCATCGCCGGCGAAGAGGTCGCCGGGTACCTCCGCGCCGCCGACGCCGCGCCGCAACCCGCGGTGCGGATGCTGCGACTGCGCGATGCTGCGGCGACCGCCCGAGACCGTGGTCTGGCAGACCTCGAGCGCGACACAGTGGCCGCGATGCAGACCATCAACCCCGCCGACCTGGGCCTGCAAACCGTCACCGCGTCGTCCCCTCTGTCGCCGCACGTGGTGCAGGACTGGCTGGCGGACTTCACCCGGCCGACGGACTGGCGCACCGCGCTGGACCGGTTCCTGACCGATGACTGCCCGACCGGGAACATCGCCGCCCTTCGCGCTGAGGCCGCCGCCTCGCGCACAGTGCTCAGCACGTACCTGCCGCCGGTGCTGCTGGCAGGCGGCCTGCCGAAGGCGTCGGCGACCACACCGCAGGAGCAGGAGAAGCACGAGATGAGCTTCGCCGCCAGCGTGCGGGCGGAGAACATCGGCCGGCTTCTGGCCGAAGGTCTACGCCGACTCGCC
>DASVVF010000111.1:0-5658 GCA_036386695.1 Catenuloplanes sp.
CGTCGATCAGCCGGTCCCGCTGGGTGCGTGAGACGAACTCGCGGGGCAGGTCGTGGCGGCCGCGCGGCAGGCGCCGATCCGGTTCCGTCGCCGAGCGCGAGCCGGGAATCCGCTGCCCGTGCGACATCCAGTCGTACAAGCTGCCTCCTTCGCCCCACGCCGGGCGGGCGTCGGGTGATGCCCGGCGCCCGCGGTTGACCACGGTCTGTCCGTGGACGATCACCAGAGTAGGTCGCGCGGGGGCCGGTTGACAGAGGCGGGTCGGCAGACTTCGCCGCCGGAGGTACCCCGGGGCCGTGGCGACGGCCGGAAAGGGTCAGGTCGTGGAGGGTCAGGTCCTGAGGGTCAGCACCTCGAGCACCGCCCGCTCGGCGATCTCCTTCGGCGCGTCGAGGTCGACGGTGATGGTGACGCCCTCGTGGTACAGGTCGATCACCCGCGGGTCCACGTACGAGGCCCGCGCGACCGTCGGGGTATTGCCCAGCAGCTCCGACACCGATGTCATCACCGCGGCGACCGTGCGCCGCCGACGGGCCGGCGAGCGGTGCCAGCCGGCCACCGCCAGTTCGGTGGCGGCCAACACCGTGCCATGCCAGGTACGGAAGTCCTTGGCGGTCATCTCGCCGCCACTGGCCGCGCGCAGGTACTCGTTCACGTCGTCGCTGTGCACGTCGCGCCACACCCGGGCGGCGGCGTCCCAGTAGCCGAAGATCCGGTCCGCGCCGGCCCGGCGGCGGCGCAGTTGCCGCAGCACCTCACACACCTGCGCGTCACCGACCCGGCGGACCTGTTCGATCCCACCCTTGGCGGTGAACGCGAACACCATGCAACCGCGCTCGCCGCGGATGTGTTCGGGACGAAGCGTGGACACACCGTAGGTGGGGTCGGTCCCGGCGGCGTACTGGTCGCTGCCCACCCGGAACATGCCCATGTCGAGCAGCCGGGCCACGGTGGCCAGCACCCGTGGGCGGCCCAGGCCACGCTGGGTCAGGTCGGCGCGGACCCGCTGGCGCAGCGTCGGCAGGCGGGCGGCGACCTCGAGCACGTGGTCGAACTTCGCCTCGTCGCGCTTGGTGCGCCACACCGGGTGGTACAGGTACTGCTTGCGACCGGCCGCGTCGATACCGGTGGCCTGGATGTGACCGCGGGGATCCGGACAGATCCACACCTGCTGCCAGGCCGGTGGGATGGCCAGCGCCCGCAGGCGGGCGAGCACGTCCGG
This sequence comes from Catenuloplanes sp., assembly GCA_036386695.1. GTDB lineage: Bacteria > Actinomycetota > Actinomycetes > Mycobacteriales > Micromonosporaceae > DASVVF01. Next base: position 1,223 of record DASVVF010000111.1, read on the forward strand.
GTCGGTGATCGGGCGGCGCTCGACGTCGTAGAAGGTCACCCCCCGGCCCCGGCGTCGCCGGGTGTAGCCGGGGCGGGCCGGATCACTGCGCCGTAACCGCACCGGCCACCTGCCCGGGTCGCTCGACCCGCTCGACCCCGGCGGCCGCGGCCAGCACCTCGGCCGGGGTGATGCGGGCCAGCAGCGGATGGGGCGCCGAACTGTCCGGGTCGGATCCGCCGTCGGGAACCGGATCGTCCGACCCGCCGTGCCACAGGGCCCGGTGCCACGGGCGGTCCGCCGGTGGGCCCCACCGCCGCGGTGACATCGGACCGAACAACAACACCGAGCGGGTCCGGTACGCGGTGGCCAGATGCGCGATGCCGGTGTCGCCGCTGACCAGCAGCCGGGCGTGCGCCACCAGGGCGGCCAACTCGACCAGCCCGGTGCGCCCGGCCAGCACGGCGGTCAGCGGCAGGTCGGCGGCGCGGGCGATCCGCAGGGCAAGGTCGCGCTCCGCCGGGGACCCGGTCAGCACCACCCGGTGCCCGGCGCCGGTCAGCGACCGGGCGACCGAGGCGAACCGCTCGGCCGGCCACCGCCGCCACGCGTGCTTCGCCCCGGGATGCACCACGGTGACGCCCACCGGTACCCCGTCCGGGCGCGGTGTCCGCAGGTCCAGGTCGGCCGGGTCGGCGGGGATGCCGTACCACCGCAGCAGCCGGCACCAGCGGGCCACCTCGTGTTCCCGCTCCACCCAGGCGGGACCGTCGGTGTGTCCGGCGGGAGCACTGGCGAACGCCAGCAGCCGGCCCGGCGCGGCGGCCCGCAGCAGGTGGTGCGACTGCGGGCCGCGCCCGTGCAGGTTCACCGCCACCGCCGGCGACGGCACCGTCCACCGGTGCCGCCGCCACTCGTCGAGTCCGTGCACGCCGTCCACCGGCAGCAGGCGGTCGACGCCGCCGATCAGGTCGACCAGCGGAGCCAACCCCCTCGGCGCCGCCAGCGCCAGGGTCCGCTCGGGGAACGCGGCCCGCAGCGCCCGCAGCGCGGGTACGGCGGTGAGCAGGTCACCGACGCCGAGGGCACGCAGGGCGAGGATCACGGGTACGAGGTTTCCGTCTCGGCGCAGATCACCAGCTCGCGCACGGCACAGCCGGTCGGCTGGTTGAGGGCGAACATGATGGCGGCCGCCACGTTGTCGGGGTCGTTCAGGATGGCGTCCGGTCCCGGCTTGTACTGGGCGTCCCGGTCGTCGAAGAACTTCGTCCGCATTCCCCCGGGCACGATGAGGGTCACCCCGACCGCACCGGCCAACTCGGCCGCCAACGCACGGGTGAAGCCCACCACGCCGAACTTCGCCGCGCAGTACGCCGTCGCGTCGCTGACCGCCTTGACGCCCAGGGTCGACGCGACGGTCACCACGGTGCCGTGTGACTCCTTCAGCGCCGGCAGCGCCGCCCGGATCACCGCGGCGGTGGCGAACAGGTCCACGGCGACGATCCGCTCCCACACCTCTCCCGGGGTGTCGCCCAGCGTTCCGGGCACGTCCATGCCGGCGGCCGTGACCACGCCGTCCAGGCCGCCGGCCTGTTCGACCAGTTGCCGGGTGGCCGCCTCGGCGGCCCGGGTGTCGGCCAGGTCGCACTCGACCCACGGCACCCCGTCGGCCGGCTTACGCCGGTCGATGACGTACGGCCGCCCGCCGGCCTTGGTGACCGCTGCGACGACGGCGGCGCCGAGCCCGCTCGCGCCGCCGGTCACCAGGACCGCGGGTCCGGCCGTCGAGGTCTGCTGGTCCGCATCGGACACGGTCATGCTGCTCCTTCCGGTTGGGGTGAACGCGGCGGGTGGCCGCGCGACACCGGTCCACGGCGCGCACCTCCGGCCCGCGCCGCGGCGATCATGCTGGTGGTGGACCGGCCGTCGAGGTACGGGACGATGACGGTCTGACCGCCCCATCGGCGTACCAGGTCGGCCTCCGGCAGCTCCGGGCCGTCGCCGGCGTAGTCGCCGCCCTTGACCCAGATGTCGGGGCGCAGCCAGGACAGCACGGCCTGCGGCGTGGGCTCGTCGAAGATCACCACGGCGTCGACGCAGTCCAGTGCGGACAACAGCCGGGCCCGGTCCAGCTGGGGGGTGAGGGGGCGGTCGGGTCCCTTGAGGCCGGCCACGCTGGCGTCGGAGTTCAGGCACACCACCAGGCAGTCGCCGAGCCGGCGGGCGGCCTGCAGGGTGGCGAGGTGACCGGCGTGCAGCAGGTCGAAACAGCCGCCGGTGGCCACCACCGTTCCGCCGCGGGCCCGTACCTGGGCGAGCAGCCGGCCGGCGGCGCGCGCGCCGATCTGCCGTGGCGGTGGTCCGTCGCCGGCGGCGTCGGGCGGTTGCGCCCCGACGCCCGACCTGGGACGCGGCGCGTCGGCCGCTTCGGCGAGCTGCCGCAGGACAGTGGCGACGCCGCCGGCGGCGACGTAGTCGCCGGCCTGCCGGACCGCCTCCTGCACCGCCTCGGACACCAGGGCCCCACCGGCCAGGGCCAGCGCTGCGGCGACCGCGAACCGGTCCCCCGCACCGCAGGTGTCCCCGTCGACCGGCTCCGCGACGGGCACCACCAGGGGGGTCGAACCGCCGTGGCAGAGCAACGCCCCGTCGGCGCCCAGGGTGACCGCGACGGCGCCGGCCCGCCACCGTTGGCGCAGTTCCTGCGCACCGCGGTTGGCCGCCGACAGCCGCGCCGATCCCCCGCCGGTTCCGGTCAGGTGGCGTACCTCGGCCTCGTTGGGGGTGGCCAGCCGGATCCCGGGCACCGGGGCGGGCCCGCGCGGGTGCGGATCCCAGACCACCAGCGCCGAGGCGCGTGCCAGGGCCGCCCGCAGCGCCGGGTGGCGCGCCATCCCCCGCCCGTAGTCGCTGACCAGGATGGCCGCGGCGTCGTTCAGCACGGCCAGCGCGGCGTCGGACGCCTCGCCGGGCGGCTGCGGCTCGGCGCCGCCCCGGTCCAGACGCAGCAGCACCTGCCCCCGCGCCCGCAGCCGGATCTTCTCCGGGGTGGCACCGGGCAACGCCAGCGGATACAGCCGCACCCCGGCCGCCGCCAGCAACTCGCTCAACCGGGCCCCGCCGGCGTCGTCGGCCAGCGCGGTGACCAGCGCGACGTCGTACCCCTGCCGGGAGGCCAGCAGGGCGGCCAGCCCCGCGCCGCCCGGGCGGTCGGTGCCCGACTCCTCGTCGAGCACCGGCGCCGGCGCGTCCGGGCAGATCCGGCGTACCGTGCCGTCGACGTCCCGGTCCAGCAGGGTGTCCCCGATGATCACCAACCGCTCGGTCACGGTCGTGCTCCGGTGCCGTGCGGGTGGCCGGCTCCGGCCCCCCGGACCAGGCCCAGGCGGGTGCCGTCGGCGGAGTGCCCGGCGTCCAGCGCGCGGGCCTTGGCGGCCGACTTGGCCGGCGTGTGGGCCGGCGCGTGCGACGCGCCGGTGGACCCGTCGCCGGTGAAGGCGCCGGCGCCGACCAGATCACCGGTGGCCAGCGCGTCGTCGACGTCGCGGCGGGCGGCCCGCGCCCCACCGGCGTACGACTCGGCTATCCCGAGCACGGTGGGCAGGGTCCGGTCGACGTACTCGCACAGCACGTGCACCGAGATCAGATGCAGCTCCTGGACGACCTGGCTGTCCGGCGACGGGCAGGCCAACGCCTCGTCGCACCGCTCGGCCAACGGGTTGGGACCGGGCCCGGTCAGCGCCCAGGTCCGCATCCCGATGTCCCGGGCGGCGTCGGCCGCGGCCAGCAGGTTGGGGCTGCGGCCGCTGGTCGACATGAGCATCAGGATGTCGTCGGCCCGACCGTGGCCACGCACCTGCCGGGCGTACACCTGCTCGAAGCCGTAGTCGTTGCTGATCGCGGTGACGGCCGACGAGTCGGCGCACAGCGCGATCGCCGACAGTGGCGCGCGGTCGCCGCGCAGCTTGCCGACCAGCTCGGCGGCCAGGTGCTGCGCCTCGGCGGCGCTGCCGCCGTTGCCGGCCACCAGCAGCCGACCCCCCTGACCGAGGGTCCAGGCCAGCTCGCCGCCCCACCGTGCCAGCCGCCCGGCGACACCGCGGAACGGGATGATCGCCGCGGCCAGCCCCGCCAGGTGGCTGTCGATGATGGAGAGCTCCTCCGGCGCGGCCATCAGGCCACCGCCCCGGTGGCCCGGCGCAGCCCGGCGACGGCGGCGTACACGGCACCGAGTTGAGCGGCGGCCCGCCGCCACGAGTAGCACTGCCGGGCCCGGTCCAGCGCCGCGGTGGCGTAGGAGAACCGGCGGACCTTGTCGTTGAGCAGCCGACGTAGGGCCGCGCCCAGGGCCCGCGGATCCCGCGCCGGGACGAGGTCACCGGTCAGGCCGTCGACCACGGTGTCGTTGAGGCCGCCGACGGCGGTACCGACCACCGGTACGCCGCAGGCCATGGCCT
>DASVVF010000112.1:0-4316 GCA_036386695.1 Catenuloplanes sp.
CTGCTCAACTTCGGGGAGGGCGGGCACACCCCCGGGGGCCGGGCCGGTGCCGTCGGGTACCTGGTGGGCGAGGAGCACCGCGGCCTCACCTACATGTTCCACATGATGAACGAGGCGCGGATCGGCGTCGGCATGGGCGCGACCGTGCTCGGCTACACCGGCTACCTGCACGCGCTCGAGTACGCCCGCACCCGTACCCAGGGCCGCCGCGCCGGCGCCAAGGACCCGGACAGCCCGCCCGTGCCGATCATCGAGCACCCCGACGTGCGCCGGATGCTGCTGGCCGCCAAGTCCTACGCCGAGGGCGGGCTGGCCCTGGGCCTGTACTGCGCGCGACTGGTCGACGAGGAGCAGACCGCGGAGACCGAGGAGGAGCGCGCCCGCGCCCACCTGCTGCTGGACACCCTCACCCCGATCGCCAAGGCGTGGCCGTCGCAGTGGGGCCCGGTCGCCGACGACCTGGCCATCCAGGTGCACGGCGGTTACGGGTACACCCGGGACTACCCGGTCGAGCAGTTCTACCGGGACAACCGGCTCAACCCCATCCACGAGGGCACCAACGGCATCCAGGCGCTGGACCTGCTCGGCCGCAAGGTGGTCGCCCAGGGCGGGGCCGGACTGCGGCTGCTCGGGGAGACGATCGGCGCGACCACCGCGCGCGCCGCGGGGACGCAGTGGGCCGCTTTCGCTGCCGACCTGGACGCCGCCGTGGCCCGCACGAGCTCGGTGACCACGACGCTGTGGGGCACCGGCGACCCGGACCTCGCGCTGGCCAACGCCAGCGTCTACCTGGAGGCCGTCGGCCACCTGGTGGTCGCCTGGCTGTGGCTGGAGCAGGCGCTGGCCTGCGAGGGCTCGACCGACGCCTTCCACGAGGGCAAGCGCGCCGCGGCCCGCTACTTCTGGCGCTGGGAGCTGCCGCGCACCCGCGCGCAGTTCGACCTGCTGGAGTCCCTGGACCGCACCGTCCTCGACACCGACGAGGCCTGGCTGTAGGGGGCCGCCCTCGCACGCACGCCTGGGGCGGCGCCCCGGCCGGGTCACGGACACGGCTGCGCCCCGCGACTCCGAGGAGTCGCGGGGCGCAGCCGGTCTGAGGGCGGCCCGTCAGAGGCTCGCCGCGGCCCCGTCGAGGGCACCGCCCCGAGCTCGCGAGGGGTGGGGAGGACGGGGTCCTTCTCCGGTGAGGAGGACGGGCTCCTCGTTCAGGCGGCGCGGGCGCCCACCGGTTCGCCGGTCGCGGTCCGGGTGGTGGCCGGGCGGGCCGGGACGGCCTGGGCGGCGCGCTCGCGCTCGTACCGCGCCGTCGAGGAGGTCCCCATCGCGATCACCAGTGCGGTCAGGACCAGGAACCCGACGAGGGTCACGGCCGGCCACAGCACCATCAGTCAAACCCCTTTGTGCAGAGAGGTCGCCACAGGAGTCGGAGGCCCCCGTGGCACGTCGTCGCACCGGGGTCTTCCCAGCCGACCACGGTCTCAACCGTCGAGGTGGGGGCTCCACCTGACGGGGTGTGACCGACTCCACTCCGGGGCGCACCCGCGCCCGGGATCCCCGCCCGTGGTCTGATCGCCGGGTGTCCCGCGCCGCCGATGACGACGAGCAGCGGTCACCCCGCCCGGGACCGCTGGTCGCCGTCCTGGCGCTCGGGACGACGTCGCTGTCGCTCATGCAGAGCCTCGTCGTCCCGCTGCTGCCGACGATCGGTGCGCAGCTCGGCGTCTCGGCGAACGCCGCCGGCTGGGTGCTGACCGCCAACCTGCTGGCCGCCGCCGTCGCCACGCCCGTGCTGGGCCGCCTCGGTGACACCTGGGGCGAGCGGCCGGTGGCGCTCGGCGTCCTCGTCGCCATGTCGGCCGGGACGCTGCTCGCCCTGGTCACCTCCTCGCTGCCGCTGCTGCTGGTGGCGCGGGTCCTGCAGGGCGCCTCCTACGGCCTGTTCCCCCTGGCGATCAGCGTGCTCCGCCGCGAGCTGCCCGCCGGGCGGCTGGACGTGGCGATGTCCGTGGTCAGCAGCACGCTCGCGGTGGGCGGCGTGGTGGGCCTGGTCGCCGCCGGGCTGCTCACCCGGGACGGTGCCGACTACCACCGCCCTTTCTGGATCGGGCTGGTCGTCTGCCTCGTCACGCTGGTGCTGACGGCGGTGGTCCTCCCCCGCCGGCGGGCCACCGGGTCGGGCCGGGTCGACTGGGCCGGCGCCGCCGTGCTCGCCGTGGGCCTGGTGCTCCTGCTGCTGCCGGTCTCGCAGGGCAACGCCTGGGGCTGGACGTCGCCGGGGACGCTGGGCTGCCTGGTCGGAGCGGCGCTCGTGCTGCCCGGCTGGGTGCTGCTGCAGCAGCGGCGGGCCGAGCCGCTGGTCCGCCCCCGGCTGCTGGCCGACCCGCGGATCGTCGTCCCGAACGTGGCCGGGCTGCTGACCGGGATCGGGCTGTTCGCCTCCTTCCTCGTCGTCCTGCAGTACGTGCAGACGCCGCCGGGAGCCGCCGGGTACGGCTTCGGTGCCTCGGTGCTGGAGGCCGCGGTGGTCTACCTGTTGCCGGGCGGGGTGGCCGGGGTCCTGCTCGCGCCGGTGGCCGGGCGGGTGGTGGCCCGGCTCGGCGCGCTGACCACGCTGCGCGCCGGAGCGGTGTGCGGGCTGGCCGGCTTCGGCCTGTTCGCGGTGCTGCGCGACACCCCGGCGCAGGTGATCGCCGCCGGGCTGCTCACCCAGATCTGGGTGACGGTGGCCTACGCGGCGCTGCCCGCGCTGGTGGTCGCCGCCGTGCGCCCCGAGGAGACCGGGGTGGCCAACGCGGTGAACTCCATCGCCCGGTCGGTCGGCCAGGCGGTGGGCAGCACGGTGACCGTCGCCGTCCTCGCCGCCGGGACGGGGACGACCGGCTTCCCCTCGGCGGGCTCGTTCACCGCGGTCGCGCTCGTCGGGGCGGGCAGCGCGGCCGCCGTCGCGGCCGTCACGCTGGCCGGGCGGGGCCGGCGCAGCTCGGCGGTGGAGGGCGGGACGGCCCCGGTCGCCGACGCCCGCTGAGGTCACGGACCGGTCGCGACACACCGGCGCGGGGCATGGACCACGATCATCCGGGGAACTCCGTACCGGATCGCTCCACATCCCACCGGAGGACTGACGATGGCCCGCTCCACCGGCCCGCGCGGCAGCGAAACCGCGGCCAAGGACACCCGGTTCGCCGGCAACAGCGCCGGAGATCCAGCGCCTGACGATCCCAAGGTCAACGACACCCGGCTCGACAGCGCCCCCCAGGGCACGGACAAGAAGCCGACGGTCGGCGGCACCCTGAAGCGGACGCTGACGGAGTTCAGCGAGGACAACCTCACCGACTGGGCGGCCGCGCTCACCTACTACGGCACCCTGGCGCTGTTCCCGGCACTGATCGCCCTGGTGTCGATCGTCGGCCTGCTGACCAACCCCCAGCAGCTCACCGACGCCCTCACCGCCGTGGTGCCGGCCCAGGCCGCGGACACGCTGAACCCGGTGATCGAGCAGCTGGCCGGCAACACCGCGCCGGTGGGCATCGGGCTGGTCGTCGGTCTGGCCGCCGCCATCTGGTCGGCCTCGGGTTACGTCGGGGCGTTCACCCGCGCGGCCAACGTGGTCTACGAGACCCCCGAGGGCCGCAAGGTCTGGAAGCTCAAGCCGCTGCAGCTGCTGGTCACCCTGATCGGCGTGCTGTTCGCCGCGCTGATCGTGGCCATGCTGGTGCTCAGCGGCGGCGTGGTCGACGCCGTCGCCGGGGCCATCGGTCTGCCCGACGCGGTGGTGACCGTGTGGAGCTATGCCAAGTGGCCGGTCGTCGTCGTGCTGGTGGCGCTGATGATCGCCGTCCTCTACTACTCGACGCCCAACGTGAAGCTGCGCGGCTTCCGTTTCACCAGCCCGGGCGCGGCCGTCGCGCTGTTGGTGTGGGCCGCCGCCTCGGCGCTGTTCGCCTTCTACGTGGCCAACTTCAGCAACTACAACGCCACCTACGGCGCCCTGGCCGGCGTGATCGTCTTCCTGGTCTGGTTCTGGATCACCAACCTCGCGCTGCTGTTCGGCATCGAGCTCGACGCCGAGATCGAGCGGACCAAGGAGCTGAAGGAGGGCGTGCCGCTGGCGGAGAAGGAGATCCAGCTGGACGCCCGCGCCGAGCCCAAGGACCGGCACACGCACTGAGGAAGGACCCTCCTGCCCCCCACCGCTCGCAAGCTCGCGGCGGGCCCCTGCAGGAGGGCCGTTCGATCAAGTCCCCGATGAGAGGAAACAACAACATGGCAGGCAACACCGTGACCGTCACCGACGCCACGTTCGCCGACGACGTGCT
>DASVVF010000113.1:0-1534 GCA_036386695.1 Catenuloplanes sp.
TACGAGAGCCGGCTGACCCGTGTGCCGCGCTGGCCGGCCCGCCGGCGCGGCGTGGCGGAAAGCCGGCCGCCGCGCGACCGGGCCCACCGTGCTCCGGTGAGCAGGAACGTCACCGCGAAGATCGCCAGTGCGCCCCACACCGGCGGGGCGAGCCGGTTCGTCGCCGGCAGTTCCCGATCGTCGGCGGAACGGGCGATGGCCACCCGCGGGCCGCCGCCGGGAGCCGGATCGGCCCCGGCCGGCCCGCCCGGGACCTGGGCCACCACCGGTACGCCGACGGGCGGCGCGGCGCCCGGCCCGGCGATGGGTCCGCTGACGCCGCCGGCCACGGTCGACGGAGCCGGTCGACCGGCCGCCACCGAACCCACCGACCCACTGCCGGGCGGGGTGGCACCGGGCGGGGTGGGCGGTGTGCCGGTGGGTTCCGCCGGGTCGGTCGGGTCGGTCGGGATGGGCGGGATGGTCGGGATGGGCGGTGGCGTCCGGCCGGGGCTGGTGCCGCGGAAGTGCCCGCACGAGACGCCGGCGTTGAGGCACCTGGTGACCAGGCCTTCCAGCGTCGGCTGGTCCCAGGCGTTGATGAAGTCCGCGTGCACCGAATACGGCGACCCGGAGGACAGGGTGTAGGCGCCGCTGGTCCCCGTCACGTCGTAGTAGAGGTTGGTACGCAGGGTCGGCAGGCGGTGCGGTCGGGTCGCCGGGCACTTGCCACCGGGGGCGAAGCCCACGTTGTACGAGCCGGTGGCCGGGGTCCTGCCGTCCCAGCAGTACGGCCACATGAGGCGCAGTTGCACCGCTCCACTGGCACACGACGCCGGCGGCTGCTTCGCGCCGAACTGGCTGTTGTCCGAGCAGGCCCAGCTGATGTGGTCGTCCAATTGCGCCGCCGACGTGGCGTTCTTGTCTCCGAAGATCATCCTGAAGCCGGGCGGAAAGGCCTCCACCTGCTCACCCACGGCGAAGCGGTTCTCGTAGTAGGCGATGAATCCGGTGGGAGTGATCTTCTTGCCGTCGCGGTAGAGCGACGGCACCCAGTACGAGCTGAAGTCCCGATGGGCGCAGGTGCTGGTGACGCCGGCCAGGCTGGAGTAGGTGGAGTAGGCGCTCACCCCGGTGTTGCCGAAGAAGTCGTGCGCGTGCGACGCGCCCGGCTGGTTCGGGAAGACGATGGGGTCGTCCATGGCCGTTCTGACGTACGTGCAGTCGACCTTCCAGGACCCGGTGACGGCGCCCTGTGCCGGCGATCCGACTCCGAGGGCCACGGACGTGAACAGGACGAGCAGGCTGCCGGCGCCGGCCAGCAACCGTGCTTTGGGTGACATTGCCGAATTCCCCTCGTAAGCGTCTGAAGATCGGCGGGGGAGCCGATGATGCGACGGTCCGACGTTAGGGACGGGCCGCAGTGATTCCAAGTCATCTAAGCCAGAGATAAGGAACCTTTTCCCAGTGCGCCGAAAGGGCCCGATGGGTGGCTCGCAGGGCCGCCCGACCGACTCCGACCGATCGACCCATGGTGATCCCACGGTAACCGTCC
>DASVVF010000114.1:0-3819 GCA_036386695.1 Catenuloplanes sp.
CCGCCGAAGATGAACTGCACCCCGACGGCGTTGGCGCTCTTGATCGGGTTGGCGCAGGAGCCCGGGATGGTCACCCCGACCGGCGGCGCCGCGACGGTGGCCCCGGCCGCGTCGACCGGGGTGCCGGCCACCAGGCGACCGTTGTCGACGGTCCATACGTGATCGTCGCCGGAGGACTGCAGGCCGTAGGCATTGGGCCCGGTGTTGTGGAAGTCGAAGTAGTACGCGCCGGGCTTGAACCACCAGGTGCTGCCGGCACACCTGTTGTCGGACATCAGGCTGCTCAGCGCCGCCGCGTCGTCGTAGTAGCCGGGTTCGAACGCGATCACCGATGCGCGCCGGTCGCACGTCGGCAGTGCGCGGTAGGCGGGCACCGTGGCGGTCGCCGGCGGATAGTGCGGGTCATCGGCGTGCGGGTACGAGCCGGTGTACTCGCACGCCGGGTCGGGGTCACTCTTGATCGTTCCGAAGCACTCGCCACGGGCGTAGACCGGGGTGTCGGTGACCAGGTCGCCGTTGGCGACCCTGATGGTGGAATGCGAGTACACCACCCCGTGGACCCGGAAATCGGAGTTGTTCGGCTGGTCGATCCGGACACCGTCCTCATTGAGGTCCGTCCCGGTGGTCAGGACGGCGTTGCCGGGGCGGTTGCACTGCGACAGGGGCGGGCAGGCGATGCGCACCTGCATCGGATCGGCGGTGCAGGTCACGGCCGCCGAGTCGGTGCCGGAGAACTCCGGCAGGTGCAGGGTGTCGCCGGCTGCTCCGAAGCAGCCCTCCCCGACGGCGCCGTTGTACCGGCTGTTGCGGATGGTGTTCACGGCCGCCTGCATGGCGCCGTCGGCGTTGTAGGTCGCGGCCGCCTGGTCGCGCAGGTGCTGGGTGGTCCGGATGCTGGTGTCGGCGAACGACAGGGTCACCGCGAGACCGGCCGCGACGACGGTGACCAGGACCAACACCATGACCAGGGCGGCGCCGCCGTCGCCGTGGGCCAGCCGTCGCATCATGTCTGCCTCCGCTGTCCGGTCAATCTGATCGGGTATGCGCCCACCGACGGCCGGGTGACGTGGAACGCTAAGGTCACGGACTGCGGCACCGCGGCGCCGGTGCAGGTGCTGGAGCAGGTCAGCACCACCGTGGCCGGGTCGACGTGGTGGGCGACGACAACGTCGGACACCGGCGTGGCCGACCCGACGCACTTGAGCCGGTGCAGCTCCCGGACATCGCCGGATCCGCTCAGGTAGTACGCCACGATGTCGGTGCCCACGGTGGCCGTCATCGTCGAGGTGTCCCAGCTGTCGGCGAGGAAGCGGACCGTGGCGGTGGGGGTGGCCGCGGTGCCACACGTCTTACCGCCGGCGTCGTACGCGGCGTCCACCTGGATGGACTGTTGGAGCGGCGCGGCCGAGACGGTGTAGTCGCGGATCCCGACCCCGGCGACGTCCCGGCCGAAGTACGCCCCGCTGATCTGGGCGTCGTGCGACAACACGAGTCGGTCGGTGGTCTCGTCGGCGTTGTGCGCGTAGCCGATGACGGCGTTGCCCAGCGGAATCGCGACAAGGCCGAGGATCGTGACGGCGATGAGCAGTTCGACCAGGGTGAAGCCGGCCTCGGGATGGCCGCGCCGGGTGCGGGGGGTCAGCCGCATGGGGGGTCTCCCACTCCACAGGGCTTGCGTAGCACGACGACGACCTGCTCCCGGACGCACCGGTGGTCGTCGGCGCACTGGGCGACGCTGATCGCGGCGTCGCTGGTGACCTGCGCGGTGACCTGTTGCAACCCGGTGTCGGTGGCGGCGGAGCAACTCGACTGCCAGGCGCTGCCGTTCCAGTACCGCACCTGCGCCACCGACGCCGCGTAGCCCGCCGGTGGGGTGAAACCGGCCGGCGTACCGTACGTGCCAGTGGCGGCGCAGCTCTGGTAGCCGCCGCCGGCAACCGTGTTCCCGATCGCCTCGGCGTAGTTGCGGACGGTCACGCCGGCGGTGGCCTGCTTACGGTGGATGTCGCTCATCAGGATGCTGGTCGCTATCCCGCCGAGGACGGCCACCATGGCGACGCTCATGATCATCACGGCGACGATGAGCTCCAGCAGGGTTTCGCCCCGGTCGTCCGGGGGCGGCGACACGGCCGGCATCAGACGTGCACCTGGTTGAAGATTCCGTACATGGCCTGGACGAGGGCCAGGGCGACGAAGCCCACCATGCCCCCCATGGCGATGATCACGGCGGGTTCGAAGAGGGCGGTCAGCTTCTTGAGCTTGTAGTCGAGTTCGCCCTCGTAGTAGTGGGCGGTGGCCTCCAACTGGGTGTCCATGGTGCCGGTCTCCTCGCCCACCCGCACCATCCGGGCGGCGGTCATCGGGAAGATTCCGGTGCTGGCCAGCGGCTCGGCCAGTCCGCCGCCCTCCAGCATCGCCTCGCCGACCTGGGCGAGCGCACGGGTGAAAACCAGGTTGTGCAGCGATCCGGTGGCGACCCGCAACGCCTCCGGTAGCGGGACACCGGCGGCGGTCATCGACGACAGCACCCGGCAGAACCGCTCCACCAGGGCGAACTCGATGGCCTCACGCAGCACCGGCACGGCGAGCACCAGGCGGTCGCGGGCGTACCGACCCTGCTCGGTGCGCAGGGCGGCGAAGCCGGCGACCGCGATGGTGACCACGGCGGCGAGCAGGACCAACCACCAGGCCGAGAGGAAGTCGGTCACCCCGAGCAGCATCCGGGTGCTCAGTGGCAGCTCGGCGTCGAGGCTCTCGAAGAAGACCTTGAACCGGGGCAGCACGAAGGCTCCCAGCACCACCACGGTCAGCACCGCCATGACCGCGATGACCGAGGGGTAGATGAGCGCGGTCTTGACCTTGCGCTTAGCCTCCAGGTCGCGTTCGAGGTACTTCGCGAGCTGGTCCAGGCAGGTGTCCAGCTGACCGGTGAGTTCCGCCGAGCGCAGGATGCCGCGGTAGTACTCGGGGAAGATCCTCGGGTGCCGGTCGAGGCAGTCCGACAGCTTCTCGCCGCCGCGCAGGCCGTCCTCGACCTCACGCATCATCGTGCGCACCGACGGGTTGCCGGCCTCGGCGCCCAGCGTGTGGACGGCGTCGAGCAGCGGCAGCCCGGCGCGGATGAACGCCCCGAGCTGCCGGGACAGATGCATGACCTCGTCGCGTTTGACCCTGCTGGTGGACAGCTCGAACGCCAGCGGGCTCTTCTTCTTCTCGGTGAGCTGGATGTCGCGCAGGTCGCGCTCGTACAGGGCGAACTCGGCGGCGTCGTGGTCGACCGCCTGCTGCACCCCGGTCGTGCGCTGCCCGTCCGGGCCGACCGCGACGTAGGCGAACGAGCCCATCTCAGACCCCCACGACGTAGATGGACCGCAGCACCTCGGCCAGCGTGGTCACTCCGGTGGCGACCAGGCGACCGGCCTCCTGCTGCAGGCTGCGCATCCCCTCGGTGCGGGCGACCTTACGGATGTCGTCGTGCGACGCGTGGCCCAGGATCAGCTCCCGGATCCCCTCGGTGACCGGCATCATCTCGTAGACCCCGATCCGCTCCAGGAAACCGGTCCGGGCGCAGAAGTTGCAGCCGGCGCCACGGACGAAACCGTCCGGGGGCCCTTCGGAGCCGATCACGTCGAGCAGGGCCAGCTCCTCCACCGAAGGCTGGTACGCCTCCTGGCAGTGCCCACACATCCGCCGCAACAGGCGCTGAGCGACCACGGTGGTCACCGAGGACGCGACCAGGAACGGTTCGATGCCCATGTCGAGCAGGCGGTGCAGCGCCGACGCGGCATCGGTCGCGTGCAGCGACGACAGGACGAAGTG
>DASVVF010000115.1:0-1570 GCA_036386695.1 Catenuloplanes sp.
GGTCCTGCCGCCAGCGGGGTCCCGCCCGGCCGGGGGGGCTATGTAGCGAAACCGGGTAGGGCTATGTAGAGTGCCGACCATGCCCGAGACGATCCGGATAACCATGGCGGTAGCGCAGGTCCTGGCGGCCCTCTGCGACGACCCGTCCGCCCAGCGGTACGGCCTGGAGCTGATCCGGGCCACCGGTCAGCCCAGCGGCACGATCTACCCGATCCTCACCCGGCTGCAGCGGGCGGGTTGGGTCGAAGCCAGCTGGGAGCAGGTCGATCCGGCCGAGCAGGGCCGGCCGGCGCGGCGCTACTACCGGTTGACCCCGGACGGGGTGGTCAGCGCCCGTGTCGAGTTGGCCGCGCTGCGGCAACGCCTCAGCCGGGCGGCCGGCAGCCACGAGCCACGGCAGGCGTGGTGAGCCGCCCGTCGGCCGGAGCCGGCCTGGCGCGGTGGCTGGTCGACACCGCGGTACGGCGATGGCCCGCCGAGCTGCGCGCCGATCTGTCGGCGGAGTGGGCCGGCGAGCTGTGGGCCATGGATCGGGAGGAGGCGGCCGGCCCGCTGATCCGCCAGTGGCGCAAGCTGCGGTTCGCCGTCAGCCTGGCGGTGGCCCGACCGGTGGAGCCGGCCGGGCAGGCACCGCGCGGCTGGCGGGAACACGTTGTGGGCGTGCACCGGGTGATCGGCGCCCTGCTGGCCCTGCTCCTGGTGCCGTACGTGCTGTCCCTGGTGGCCTGGCTGTCGCTGTTCGTCATGGGTCTCGCCGGCATGGTGGCGCCGGCCCCGGTCGACCGGGTGGTGCTGTCGATGTCCACCGTCCTGGCCGTGCTCGGTGCCGTGCTGACCGGCGGCTGGCTGGCCCGGACGGCCCCGTTGGTGCCGGCCGGCGAATGGCGCCACCGCTTCGCCACCTGCGCGGTGGGCGCCTGGGTGGCGCTGTTGACCGGAGCCCTCGGCGTGAGCTGGGTGCAGGTCCTGATTTCCGGGAGCACCGACCGGTCGCCGTGGGCCTTCCACGCCGCCGGCACCGGCGTGGCGTCGCTCGCCGTCCTCGGGTTGGCGGCCCCGGCGGGCCGTCGGCTGGTGCGGGGGCGGGCCTGGCGGTCGCTGGTGGTACCCCTCGTGGTCGCGTTCCTAGTGGTCGACGTCGGGGTCGCCGTGGCGGGTGTGCCGGGCGTCCTGACCCGTGGCTATTCGCCGCTGAGCCTGCCGCTGTGGCTGCCGATGGACCTGTTCGCCAACTCCTGGGAGGCGTTGATCGCCGCCGACGACGCCCAGCCGGGCGCCTTCAGCCCGGCCGCACCGATGGCCAATCTGCTCATGCTGCCGAAGACCCTGATGTACACCGCGGCGTTCGGGGTGGCGTACGTGGTGGGGTTGCAGCGCCTGCCCGACGAAGCCCGTGCCCGGTGGGCGGCATCGGACCGGACCGCGGGGGAGCCCGGCACCGCTCCCGCGGCCACCACCACCACCACGCTGACCGCTACCCCGGCCGGCCCACCCGGGGACCTCCCGGGCGGCCCGCGGACGGACCCGACCGCGGGCCCGCTGGGGGAGAACCCCGCCGGGCCGCGCGCCG
>DASVVF010000116.1:0-8170 GCA_036386695.1 Catenuloplanes sp.
CACCGGCGGCTCGCGCGTAGTTGACCACCACGTCGTAGCCGGCGCCGGCGAGCGCGGTCGAGATGCCGCGGCCGATGCCGCGCGAGCCGCCGGTGACGATCGCCACCCGCCGGGCGGTCATGCCGGCACCGGGCCGAAGAAGGTGAGGTACGGCTCGTCGCGCGCCAACCGGCGGACGTAGAGTGCCAGCTCGCGGGCGTGGTAGTCACCCCACATGCTGGACTCCCCGTTGGGCACCCGCTGGCCCGGCGGCACGTGGTCCCAACCGTTCGGCCGGTGGTAGACGGAGTGCAGGATCAGTCCCTGGTGGGCCGGGTCGGTGCTCAGGTACGGCTCGTCGAACAGGGTGGCGCAGACGCTCAGCCCGGCCTGCAGGTAGCGCCGCCCGTCCTCGGCGCGGCCGGTGGTTCGCAGGTAGCGGCCCAGCCGCAGGAGCCCCTGCGCGCCGATCGCGGCGGCCGACGAGTCCACCGGCTCGTGCGCGTTGTACGGGTCGGCCGGGCGGGACAGGTAGTCGCCGAGCCGGGCCAGTCCCGGCGCGCCGGTGTCCCAGTAGGGGATCCCGTCGACCGGGGTGTGTTCCAGGTAGAAGTCGCAGGTGGCGGTGGCGGCGCGCAGCAGCATCTCCTCGACGGCGGCCCGACCGCCGTACGGGGTGAGCTCGTCGTCGGAGACCACCGCGGCCAGCCACTCCAGCTGCTCCGGGAAGCCCAGCATCGCCCAGGCCAACCCTCGGGTCCAGGTGCTGAACGGCGAATAGCCCTGCTGGGTGCTGGGGCACCGGTAGTTGCCGTCGTTGACGTTGAAGACCGACTCGTGGGCGGTGCGGCCACGCAGGTCGTAGCCGTCCCGGCCCTCGCCGTAGAAGACGTTCCACCGGGCGGTGTTCGCGGCGTGCTCGATCACCCGGCCCAGCAGCGAGATGCGCGCGTCGTGCTCGCCCATCAGGACGTGCCCGAGCTGGTGTGACACGGCCAACGCCCGGCACGAGCGGATGGTGTCGACGAACAGCGACTGGGGCCCGTTGAACGAGTAGATGTAACCGGTGCCGTCCGCGGTGTTCCGCCACCGGCTGGCCTGCACCGCCCCGGTGATCTTCAGCGCCAGCTCGTAGAAGTCGCGCTCCCGGGGGTCGTGCGCGATCCGCCCTTCGCCCATCAGCCGCCACAGGTTGCCGTAGGTGCTGACGTTGTTGAAGCCGTGGTCGTGCACGCCGATGTGGCTGACGTGGCTGGCCATCAGCCGGACGGTGAGGTCCCGGCCCAGGTCCAGGAAGCGCGCGTCGTCGGACGCGTCGAACTGCAGCAGCGCGGAACCGTACTGGAAGCCCTGGGTCCACTCCGTCCAACCACGGGCGGTGTACCGGCCCTCGACCGTGAAGACCGGGGACGCGGACCCCGGCGGACAGGTCTTCTCAATCGAGTCGATCTTCTGCGCCGACGCCTCGAAGAGCCGGTCGATGCGGGGTAGCAGGGCGGACGGGGTGAGACCGTCCTCGATCTTCATCATGCGGGTCCCTTCGGGTGGCGTGCCCCCCGGCACGATACCCACCAGCATAGGAAAGCGTGTTCCTGTCCCACGCCGGGGTGCTGGTCAGCCGCCGGTCGGCACCCCTCCCGGAGCAGGTCCCGCTGCCCCCTCAGACCGGGAAGGTGACCGGGCGCTCGTCGGCCGGTCGCGGCGGCGTGGCGGCCCAGATCCCGGCCTTCTGGGCGCCCAGCCGGGCCAGGTACGCCGGATTGAGCACCACGTACCGGCGCCAGAGCCGGCGCGGTTCCAGCCCGAGGCGCCACAGCCATTCCAGCCCGACCCGCTGCATCCACGCCGGTGGCCGGCGCAGCAGCCCGGCGTGGTAGTCGAAGGCCGCGCCCACCGCCAGCAGCGGCATGTCGAGCAGTGGCCGCATGGCGTACGCGAAGACCTCCTGCCGGGGGCAACCCAGCCCGACCAGCACCAGCCGGGCCCCGGACGAGCGGATCTTCTCCGCGATCTGCAAGTCCTCCCCGGGCTGCGCCGCCCGGAACTTCGACGCCTCCGCACCGGCGATCTTCAGGGCCGGGAACATCCGCTCCAGCGTCGGCACCAGGCGGTGCAGGGTCTCGTCGGTCGAGCCGTACAGATAGACCGGCAGGCCCTCGTCGGCGCACTGCGCCAGCACCCGCAGGGTCAGGGTGGGCCCGTACACCCGGTCGGGGAGCCCGGCCCGGTGCAGCAGGTTGAGCGCCCAGCGCACCGGCTGCCCGTCCGGGGTCACCAGGTCGAAGGCGTTCAGCCGGGCGTTGTGGGCCCGGTCGAGGACCCCGGTCATCACCCCGTGCACCGCCAGCGCGGTCAGCGCGAAGCCCCGCCGCTCCCGGGCCGCCGCGATCACCTGGGCCGTGGCCGCCGCGTAGTCGATCACGTCGACGAGCACGCCGAGCACATTGCGCTTGCCGGCGGGCGTCGTCACCGCGGCACCCATTTGTCGACGTTGGCCTCGTAGATCTCCCGCAGGATCATCGGCACGTCGTACGTCTGCTGCCACTGCGGGTAGTCGCGCTGGAACGCCGCGTTGGACCCGATCCACCATTTGTGATCACCGATCCGGTTCGCCTCGTGGTACTCGGTCACCATCTCGATCCCGGTGATCTTCTCGGTCAGCGCGAGGGCCTCCAGGTTGGAGGTGTTGGAGTGCCGCCCGCCGCCCAGGTTGTAGATCGCCGCGGACCGTGGGTCACGGAAGAACGCCTCGAACGCCGCCACCACGTCGTGGCTGTGGATGGCGTCGCGCACCTGCTTGCCCCGGTAGCCGAAGATCTTGTACGTCCGGCGTTCCATGTTGCACCGCATCACGTAGCCGAGGAAGCCGTGCAACTCGGTCGCGGAGTGCGCCGGCCCGGTCAACGTGCCGCCCCGGAAGCAGGCGGTGCGCATGCCGAAGTACCGGCCGTACTCCTGCACCATGACGTCGGCGCCGACCTTCGACGCGCCGAACACCGAGTGCAGGCACGCGTCGATCGACATGTCCTCGGTGATGCCGTCGGCGTACGGGTGGCCCGCCTCGATCTCCCACCGGGTGTCCCGCTCCAGCAGCGGCAGGCTGTTGGGTCGGTCACCGTAGACCTTGTTGGTCGAGCAGTGGATGAACGGCGCTTCCGGGCAGTGCTGCCGGACGTTCTGCAGCACGTTCAGGGTGCCGCCGGCGTTCACGTCGAAGTCCGTGAACGGGTCCCGCACCGCCCAGTCGTGCGACGGCTGGGCGGCGGTGTGCACGACGAGGACGATGTCCCGGCCGTACCGCCGGAAGATGTCGCCCAGCGCGGCGCGGTCCCGGATGTCCACGTCGAGATGGGTGTACGCCGCGCCGAAGTCGCTGGTCAACCGTTGCACATTCCACGCCGTGGAGGCCTCGGGGCCGAAGAACTCGCGCCGCATGTCGTTGTCGATCCCGACAACGTCCAGGCCGAGCCCGGCGAAGTGGCGGACCGCTTCGGAGCCGATCAGACCACCCGAACCGGTCACCAGGGCGACACTCAACGGACACTCCAGATTATGGGGCAGCAAACCAGCGAGGAGCATAACGCGGCCGGCGTGACGGCCCCGTTTGCCCGGCCCGGCGGGACCCCGTCGTCACCTAAAGTAACGGCGGCGCCACAGCGGATCGGCGGCCGCGCCACGCCCCGCCGAGCCGGCAGCTTGCCCGCAGTCGTCCGGATCATGCGTGGTCACCGCCGGAAGCTCACCCTGGCCGGACACGGAAGAGGCCCCCGCGATTCCTCGCGGGGGCCGCTCACCTTGGTGGGGAAGGGGGGAGTTGAACCCCCACGCCCTTTCGGGCACACGGACCTGAACCGTGCGCGTCTGCCATTCCGCCACTTCCCCGTAGCGCAGTGCCGGAGATCAAACTAGCCGATCCCGACAGCTTGAGGATTGGGACGGTGCCGCCCCACTCCTCGGCAGGGGCTGCGACAGACTACGCTGTCACTGCCCACCACACGAACAGATTACTGCCCGTGACGCCAGGGAAGAATAGCACGGTGTCAGGGGCCGCAATACGGAGGTCTGATCGACCGGTCGTTCTCCGCGCGGGATGCGCGGGCGGCGGCCGGATACCATCATGTCCTCGGAACCCGAGGAGGAGCCGGTGAGCGTGCTGCAACGCTTTGAAAAGCGCTTGGAAGGCCTGGTCGAGGGGGCCTTCGCGAAGGTGTTCAAGGGTGTCGTCCACCCAGTGGAGATTCTGAATGCCATGCAGCGGGAGGCTGAGGCGCACAAGGCCATCCTCGCTGGCGGCCGCACGCTGGTGCCCAACCGCTACGTGATCGACCTGTCGCCGTACGACCACAGTCGGCTCGCGCCGTACGCCGCCGCCCTGGCGCAGGAGCTCGCCCAGTCCCAGGCCGAGTTCATCGGTGAGCAGGCCTGGACGGTCTACGGTGACGTGATCGTCGAGATCGAACGCGGCGACGGGTTGGACACGGGCATGTTCCGGGTCACCGCGGAGGTGTACACCGGTGGCGAGGTCGCCCCGGTGCAACAGCCGGCGTACGACGCGCCGCCGGCCTATCCGCCGTACGACCAGCACCAGGGGGGCGCCGGCTACCCGCCGCCGCACGGCCACGGTGGCGGTCGCAACGTGCGACTCGTCTCCGGCGACGGGCGCACCTACCCGTTGCAGATGGGCTCCACCGTGATCGGCCGGGGCGACCAGGCCAACATGCGGCTGCCCGACGTCGGCATCTCCCGCCGACACGCCCGACTGGACTTCGACGGCAACCAGGTCGTCCTCACCGACCTGGGCTCCACCAACGGCACGATGGTCAACGGCCAGCGTGTCTCCGCGGTGGCGCTCAACCCTGGTGACATGATCCAGCTCGGGACGACCACCCTGACGTTCCGCGTGGATGGTTAGCCACCTTGCCCGACTTCGTCCTCACCGTCGCCCGCTTCGGTTTCCTCATCCTCCTGTGGATCTTCGTGTTCACGGTGGTCGGGGTGATCCGGCGTGACCTGTTCGCCGGGGCCCGGTCCAGTCGGCTCGTCGCCGCCCCCCGGGGGGTGGGCGGCTCCGTGGCGCCGGGCCGGCCGGCACGGGTCAAGCGGGGACGGGCGGCCCGCCAGCTGGTGGTCACCGCCGGTCAGCTGGCCGGCACCCGGATCACCCTGGGGGAGGCTCAGATAACCATCGGCCGAGCGGAGGACTCCACTCTGGTGATCACCGACGACTACGCCTCGGCCCGCCATGCCCGGCTGGCCCCGCGCGACGGTCAGTGGATCCTGGAAGACCTCGGCTCCACCAACGGCACCTAC
This sequence comes from Catenuloplanes sp., assembly GCA_036386695.1. GTDB lineage: Bacteria > Actinomycetota > Actinomycetes > Mycobacteriales > Micromonosporaceae > DASVVF01. The sequence goes on from DASVVF010000116.1 coordinate 5,290, forward strand.
CTTGACCGCGCTAAGGTCACTGGACCCACTCCCGTGCCCCTCGGCGTGCCGATCCGGATCGGCCGCACGTCTCTTGAGTTACGGCCATGACTCTGACCCTGCGCTACGCCGCCCGCAGTGACCGCGGTCTGATCCGAGACGGCAATCAGGACTCCGTCTACGCCGGACCGCGGCTGCTGGCCGTCGCCGACGGCATGGGCGGGATGGCCGCCGGCGACGTCGCCAGCAACATCGTCATCGGGGCGATGGCCCCGCTGGACGAGGACGTCCCGGGCGACGCGCTCGTCGACGCCCTGCGCCACGCGGTCGGGGTCGCCAACCAGCACCTACGGGACACGGTCGACGCGAACCCGCACCTCGAGGGCATGGGCACCACGCTGACCGCGGTGCTGTTCTCCGGCAGCAAGATCGGCATGGTGCACATCGGCGACTCCCGGGCGTACCTGCTGCGCAACGGCGAGTTCGCCCAGATCACCAAGGACGACACGTACGTGCAGATGCTGGTCGACGAGGGCCGGATCAGCGCGGAGGAGGCCAGCAGCCACCCGCAACGGTCGTTGCTGACCCGCGCGCTGGACGGGCGCGACATCGACCCGGAGTACTCGGTGCGCCAGGTGCTGCCCGGGGACCGCTACCTGATCTGCAGTGACGGCCTGTCCGGCGTGGTCAGCACCGAGACCATCGGTGACACCCTGCGCGAGTTCGTCGACCCCCAACACTGTGTCGAGCGGCTGGTGCAGCTGGCGCTGCGCGGCGGCGGGCCGGACAACATCACCGTGGTGGTGGCCGACGCCACCGACGAGGACATCCTGGAGGCCGCCCCGGTGGTCGGCGGCGCGGCGGCCCGGGACCGGGGCAACTTCACCGTCGCGGACGACTCCACCCCGGCGGCGCGCGCCTCGGCCCTGCACGCCGCCCCGCGGTCGGCGGCCCCCGAGGACGCCGGTGCGGCGGGGGACGCCGGTGAGAACGAGGCGCAGCGCCCGCGTCGGCATCCGGTTCGTACCGCGCTGCTGCTCAGCGTCCTGCTCGCCATGCTGGGTGGAGGGCTGTGGGTAGGCTGGCGGTACACCCAGTCGCAGTACTACGTCGGCGCCACCACCGCGGGACAGATCGCGGTGTTCCAGGGCATGCCGGGCCAGATCGCCGGCCTGGACCTGTCCAACGTCCACGAGACCAGTCCGACCAAGCTCGACGACCTCACCCCCGTCGCGCAGGACCTGGTCCGCAAGGGCATCCCGGCCCGCAACAAGACGGAGGCGGAACGGCAGCTCGCGCAGCTCACCGTCGACGCGCCCACCAACCTCAACCTCAAACCCACCTGCCCGGCGGGCCAGCCCGCCGCCTCACCCACCGCGACGGCCACCGCGCAGGCGAACCCGCCTGAGGTGACCCAGTCCGGTCCGGTCACCGGGGACCCCTCGTCCGGGGTGGACACCCCGGACGGGTCGACCCCGGCGGCGGCACCGGCGATCACGCCGGACGCCCAACCTTCCGATGTGGCCCCGCCGGCCCTTGAGCCGACCGGCTGCCGACCCACCAAATGAGCTCGCGCTCGACGAACACCCGGGGACTTCTGAAGTGACAGCGCCCGCAGTATCGGCCCCATCACCCGCTGCCACGGGTGAGATGCCGCGCATCTCGGACGCCAAGAGCCGCCGCAACGCCGAGTTGGTGCTGCTGCTACTGGCCATGGTGCTGGTAGCGGCGTACGCCGCGACGGTCGAGGCGAACCTGCTCGAAACGGTCACCGCGGACTTCTGGATCCCGACCGCGCTGCTGACCGTGCTGTTCCTCGGCGTGCACCTGGTGATCCGCTTCCTGGCCCCGTACGCCGACCCCGCGCTGGTGCCGGCGGTCGCCCTGCTCAACGGGCTCGGCATCGGCTTCCTGCGCCGCCTCGACCTGGCCGACGCCAACGCCAACGAACGCGCCGACCTGGCGATCTTCGCCGGCACCGGCGGGCGGCAGCTGGCGTGGACGCTGCTGTCGGTGATCCTGGCCGCGGTCCTGCTGATCGTCATCCGCGACCACCGCATCGTGTCCCGGTACGCGTACACGCTCGGGCTGGTCGGGATCGTGCTGGTGATGATCCCGGCCTTCCTGCCGGCCAGCATGTCGGAAGTCAACGGCGCGAAGCTGTGGATCCTGATCGGTGGCTTCTCCATCCAGCCCGGGGAGTTCGCCAAGCTGGCGCTGGTCTCGTTCTTCGCCTACTACCTGGTCCGCAAGCGCGAGGTGCTGTCCCTGGCCAGCCGCCGCTTCCTGGGTATCGACTTCCCCCGCGGCCGGGACCTCGGCCCGGTCGTCGGGGTCTGGCTGCTCAGCCTGCTGGTGCTGGTCTTCCTGAAGGACCTCGGTACGGCCCTGCTGTACTTCGGCATGTTCGTGGTGATCCTGTACGTGGCCACCGAGCGGGTCAGCTGGCTGATCATCGGCCTGTTGCTGTTCTTCGGCGGCACCTACCTGGCGTACTTCCTCGGTGTGACGGTCGGCGGGCCGTTCACGAACTTCCGCACCCGGGCCGACATCTGGCTGGACCCGTTCGCCGATCCCACCGGGACCGGCTACCAGATCGTCCAGTCCCTGCTCGGGCTCGGCACCGGTGGCCTGTTCGGCGCCGGACCCGGTGGTGGTCAACCAGGGTTCGTGCCGGAGGTCGACGACGACTTCATCTTCGCCGGCATGGGCGAGGAGATCGGCCTGTTCGGACTCTCCGCCCTGCTGGTCCTCTACCTGTTGATCGTCGAACGGGGGCTGCGGGCCGCGCTCGCCGTGCGCGACTCGTTCGGCAAACTGGTGGCCGGCGGCCTGGCGTTCACCCTCGGCCTGCAGGTGTTCGTGATCGTCGGCGGTATCACCGGACTGATCCCGCTCACCG
>DASVVF010000117.1:0-4129 GCA_036386695.1 Catenuloplanes sp.
GCCGGGGTCAGCGGCATCGAAACTCCTCGGGTCAGTTGCGGCCGCGTTAGGTGCTGGACCAGCAGGCTCACGCCTGCTGGATCAACCGCACTATCACTACTTTCATCAGCACGAACAGGATAACCAGCAGCACAAGGGAGGCCAGGTCCAAGCTCACGTTACCAATTCGCAGCGGTGGGATCACTCGCCTCAACGCCTTGAGAGGTGGATCAGTGACGCTCCACACCGATTCCATTGCCGCCGCAGCACCCCGGCCAGGCTGCCAACGACGTCCGTACTGCAGCACCGCCCCCAGGACAAACCGTGCCAGAAGAGTCAGAAAAAAGACATACAGCAGCAAGTACAGGGCTTGCAGAAAGATCGACAACACGGCAGACGGGTTCCTCGGTCGGTCAGCTCTGGCTAAAGAACCCGCCCTCGGCGATCTTGGCCTTGTCCTCGGCGGTGACCTGGACGTTGGCCGGAGAGAGCAGGAACACGCGGTTGGTTACCCGTTCAATCGTACCCCGCAGACCGAACGCTAACCCGGCGGCGAAGTCGACCAGACGGCGGGCATCCCCCTCGTCCATCTCGGTGAGGTTGATGATGACCGGCACGCCGTCCCGGAAGTGCTCACCGATGGTGCGGGCCTCACGGTACGTCGTGGGGTGCAGGGTGGTGATCTGGTACCGCTGGTCCTCCTCCGGGACGACCGTGCGTTCGCGCAGCTGGGTCTGCGGGGCGAGGGCGAGGTTGTCCCTGGTCGGGTACCCGCTCGACCCGTCATGGCCGGTGGAACGGGTGATCGACCGCACGCTGGCCCGCTCACTGCGGTCGCCGCCGCGCGGCGATTCGTCGCGGTCGAGCTCGGCCCGGGCGGCCGCCCGCTCGGCGCGTTCGCTGAGCCGGGACCGCTCGGAGGCACGGGCCCGGGGCAGCGCCGGCGCCTCGTCCACGTCCTCCTCGTCGGCGAACTCGTCGCCGTAACGGGCCTCGGTGGACCGGTAACCGGATTCGCGGTCGCGGTATCCATTCTCATGATAGTGACGATCGTCATAGCCACGGTCGTCGTCGTCCTCAACCAGGCCCAGCCAGACGCCCGCCTTACGCAGAGCGCTCACGCCATCACCTCGCCGAGTCCCCAGGTCGCCCACCGGGCGCCGTTCCCCACCACGGCACCACGCCCGCTCAACCGGATCGCTGTTTGCTCACTCACGTGCCCCCCACCTCCGTCCGCCGTGCGACACGTACCCCCATGTCGCTTCCCCGCGGGTGAACACCCGGTGCCCACCAGACCCGAGACCATGGACGCGCCGCCGGTCGGCGGCCGGGGCCGCCAACGATTCCCTCCCGAGGTGGCGCGCCGATGTCGTCGCAAACAACACTGATGTAGTTTGGTGTCCGCCGTCAGGCTACCGCAGCGCAGGACGCCTGCCGAGCAAAGCGCTACCGACGCGCACATGTGTCGCACCGTGGCCGATGGCGGCCTCCAGATCGCCGCTCATGCCGGCCGACACCGCGGTGGCGCCCGGATGATCCGCCCGCAGCCGCGCGGCCACCTCGGCCAGCCGGGCGAAGGCCACCTCGGGCGCCCAACCCATCGGCGCCACCGCCATCACCCCGGCCAACCGCAGCGACGCCGCCGCGGCGAGCGTGTCGGCCACCCGCTGCACCGCCCGGTCCGGATCCGCACCGCCCGGCACGGCCCCGCCCCGGGCCTGGTCGCCGTCGATGCTCACCTGCACCAGCACGTCCAGTGGCCGGTCCCGGTCCCGGTGCCGCTCGACCGCCCGGGCCAGGGCCTCGGCGAGGCGCACCGAGTCGACCGAATGCACCACGTCGGCGTAGCCGGCCACCGAAGCGCACTTGTTGCGTTGCAGCTGGCCCACGAAATGCCAGCGCAGCGCGACACCGGCGGCCCGGACCGCGGCCGCCTTCGCAGCCGCCTCCTGGTCGCGGTTCTCCCCCACGTCGCCGACGCCCAGGTCGGCGAGCAGCGCGACGTCACTGGCGGGGTAGGTCTTGGTGACCGCGACCAGGGCGACCGTCGACTCGGCCCGGCCGGCCGCCGCACAGGCCGCGGCGATGCGCCGCCGTACGGCCGCCAGGGCCGTTGCCAGCTCCTGGCGGCGCGGCTCGTCGTCTGCGCCGCCAGCCACCCGCGATCCCGTCACCGTCGGCCGGTCAGGAACCGTTCTTGAGGAAGTCGGGCACGTCCACGTCGTCGAAGAGCACCCGCCGCGGCGGCGGGGTGCTCGCCGTGACCGGGGCCGGCGCGGTGATCACCGGCTGCGGCGGCACCGACGGCGCGTGCGCGGTCTTGCGGGCCGGCTCGGCCGGCTTGTAGGCCGGCGTGCCGCCGTCGAAGCCCGCCGCGATCACGGTCACGCGCACCTCGTCGCCGAGGGCGTCGTCGATGACCGCACCGAAGATGATGTTGGCGTCCGGGTGGGCCGCGTCGGTGACCAGCTGGGCGGCATCGTTGATCTCGAAGAGGCCCAGGTCGGAACCGCCGGCGATGGAGAGCAGCACGCCGCGGGCGCCGTCCATGCTCTGCTCCAGCAGGGGGCTGGAGATCGCGGCCTCGGCCGCCTCCACCGCCCGGCTGTCGCCCCGCGAGCTGCCGATGCCCATCAGGGCACTGCCGGCCCCGCTCATCACGCTCTTGACGTCGGCGAAGTCGAGGTTGATCAGGCCGGGCGTGGTGATCAGGTCGGTGATGCCCTGCACGCCGGAGAGCAGGACCTGGTCGGCCTGGCGGAAGGCGTCCATCATGCTGATCCCGCGATCGCCCAGCGCCAGCAGCCGGTCGTTCGGGATCACGATCAGCGTGTCGCACTGGTTGCGCAGTTCGTCGATGCCGGTCTCGGCCTGCACCTGGCGGCGCTTGCCCTCGAACGAGAACGGCCGGGTCACCACTCCGATGGTCAGCGCGCCGAGCTTACGGGCGATGTTGGCCACCACCGGGGCGCCGCCGGTGCCCGTGCCGCCGCCCTCGCCGCAGGTGACGAAGACCATGTCGGCGCCCTTGAGCACCTCTTCGATCTCGTCGCGGTGGTCCTCGGCGGCGTTCTTCCCGACGTCGGGTTGCGCGCCGGCACCGAGCCCACGGGTCAGCTCACGGCCGACATCGAGCTTGACGTCGGCGTCGCTCATCAACAGGGCCTGGGCGTCGGTGTTGATCGCGATGAACTCGACGCCCTTGAGCCCAACCTCGATCATCCGGTTGACGGCGTTCACTCCGCCGCCGCCGATACCGACGACCTTGATGACCGCCAGGTAGTTGTGCGGAGGTGTCATCGGGTCAGCCTTCCCTTCAGAGGTTGGCGGGCGTCGACGTTGCCGCGGCCCGGCCAGACCGCCGTCGACATCCGCTCCGTGCAGGGGACGGTGAGGTGAACCCTCACCCTCTACTAGAGCCTTAGTGTTATGTCAACTACTGAAGCTCTCCGGGCAACGTAAGCGGACCTCGGGTGTGATCCAAGGACCGTCGCGGCGTGTCGGCGTGCCGGTGCAACACGGGACGTCCCCGACGGGCGAGGATGGGGCCCGGCGTCACCTTCGTCATTTTAACGGCCGTTTGTCCGACTCAGCGGATCGTGACCACTTCCGGGGCGCTCACGTCGATCGTGTTGCCCTTCTGGGCCAGCAGCGCCGTGGCGACCCGGGCCTTGGTCTCGTTGTCGGTGGCGTCCCCCCAGATCACCTGCCGGGGGCCGCGCAGCTCCACGGTGATCCGCGCCGGCCCCTCCACCTGGACCGCGACCAACCGCTCGCGCAGGTCGTCGGTGAGCGCGGCCAGCACCTTCAACGCCGAACGGGTGTTGCCGTCGTCCGGGCCCGGGCGGGCCACCCGGGCCAGCGGCAGGTGCGCCGGACGCGCCGCGACGGTCTGGAACGCCACCCCGTCGTCATCGATCAGGGCGAACCCCCGGCCCTGCGGGACCGCGGCCGCCGCCGAGCGCTCCACCACCTGCACCACGACCGTGTCCGGCCAGTCCCGGCTGACCAGCACCCGGTCCACCGGCGCCAGCGCCTCCACCCGGGAGCGCACCCCGGGCAGGTCGACGCGGGCCAGCGGCAACCCGTCGGGCACCGCCGCCGCCACCCGCACCTCCTGCGGGGTCAGGATGTCGACGCCGACCACCCG
>DASVVF010000118.1:0-1929 GCA_036386695.1 Catenuloplanes sp.
CAGTTGGCGGCCGCCGGTCCGCCCCCGGCCGGTGCGCCGAAACAGCTACCGCCGGTGGTCGCCCGGCCGCTCATGTCCGGCCCGACCGACCGGTGAGACGCCGCCGGCGTCTCCGTGCCACCGCCGGTGGCGCGGGGACGCCGGCCGACCACAATGGAGCGGCGCCCCCCTGCGCCTACCGGCAACGTCTCGCTCCGGGCACGCGGCGATGCCCGGCCGAGGCGATGCCCGGCCGCGCACCGATGACTGCCCGATCGGCACATTCGGTGGCGCTATCTGCGATCACCGGTGTGTCCTATGCTGGCGCCGTGCCTGCGGTCATGGCGGCGACGAGACATCTGGTGCGTAGCGTTGTCCAACCCGAAACCCCCGTCCGTCTGCGGTTGTGGGCCTTTTCCGTGGCCTCGACCGCCGTGGTCCTGCTGGCCGTGACAAGTGTGCTGATGTCGAGGGTCCAGGAACAGGTGCACATCATCGGCGATGTCGCCGCACCGCAGGCCGCCACGGCGTCCGATCTGCACTTCTCCCTCAGCGACATGGACGCCGAGGTCACCCGGATGGTCCTGGTCGGTGACGCCGACGCGCTGGCCGGTAGCCAGATCGATGCCCTGGGGACCTACCGCAAGAGCAGCAAGCAGGTGGACACGGACCTGCATCACTTGCTGACCACCGCGACCAGCGAGACCGACCGGGCCACCGCGCTGGAGGTGCTCCACCACCTCGCCATCTACCACCAGCGGGTGTGGCAGACGCTCACGGCCCAGTCGCAGGCGCCGCCGCAGCAGCCCGGCAAGCTGCCGCCGGACGCGCTCGGTTACTACACGCAGGCCACCAACGTGCTGCACCTCGACCTGCTGCCCGCCGCGAAGCGGCTGCGCAACGCCAGCGAGATCCGGCTCTTTCAGGCGTACGACGACAAACGCGCCACCGAAGTCTGGGGCGTCGGGCTCGTGCTCGGGCTCGGCGCCGGGCTGGTGGCCCTGCTGATCCTCCTGCAGTGGTGGCTCGCCCGGCGCTTCCACCGGATGCTGAACCCGCCGCTGCTGGCGGCCACCCTGGTCGCCGTGGGGGTGGTGCTCTCGGCCGTGACGGTTCTCATCGTGCAGGAGCAGCGGCTGGACGTCGCGCGGGACGACGGCCTCCTGCCGTACCTCACGTTGTCGCAGGCGCGGGCGATCAGCTACGACGCGGCGGCGGACACCAGCCGGTATCTGATCAGCGCCGATCTGCCGTACTACAAACAGGACTTCATCCGCAAATCGGAGTGCCTGGTGAAGGGCGGCTCCTGCGGCACCGAGGACACGATCCATGGGGGACTCGCGGCGCTGGTCGGGGGCGGGCACGTCAACGAGGATCAGGCTCAGCGGGTGCTCGACCGATGGCTCGCCTACGAGCGGGCCCACAACCGGATCGTCGGGCTGGCCGACTCGGGGAAGACCACCGAAGCGGTCGACTCGCTGACCGGTATCCGGCGCGGCGACGCGAATTTCGACTTCTTCTACTTCGATGCCGCGGTCGGTGACGTGGCCACCGCCCGCAAGCACGCGTTCGACGCGTCCCTGCACGACGCCGAGCGGCTGCTTCGCGGGTGGGTTGTCATCCCGCTGCTGGCCATGGTTCTGGTCCTGCTGCTGGTGCCGCTCGGGGTGCGCCGGCGGCTGGCCGAGTACCGGTGAGGGAGCTGACATGAGGCGTCGACGTCTCGCCGTCGTGGTGGTGCTGGCGCTGGGCCTGGCGGCGTGCGACTCCGGGCCGGTCGCCGACGGCGCCGCCGCCGTCTCCTGTGCGGCCGGCGCCATCAAGGCCCAGGGGTCGTCCGCGCAGATCACCGTCGTGAACGTCTGGATCAGGAACTATCAGGTGAGCTGCCCGGACGCCACCATCGAGTACGAGAGCGTCGGCTCGGGCGCTGGACTGCGGGCTTTCATC
>DASVVF010000119.1:0-5652 GCA_036386695.1 Catenuloplanes sp.
CCCCCCCCCGCTTCGTTCTTCCGTACCCGTCGGGGTCAGCGGCGGTCGCGGTACGTCCAGCGGCCGGCCGACGCCGGCTGTCGTTGCGGCTCGCCGGCTGACCGGTCCGCCTTGGACCGGTCCTTGGTCGCGGTACCGGACGTCGCCTTCGCCCCGCTGGCCCCGCCCGTCGCGCCCGTCGCACCGCGGGAGGTGACGGTGGTGTTGGCCGCCGCCATCCGGCCGCCGGCCGCCTTGCCGCTGCCGCCGGCCGCCTTGCCGCCGCCTGCGGCCGTCCCGCCGTCGCCTGCCGTTTTGGTTCCGGCGGTCGCGGGGCGCCGGCCGCCGGTGGCCGGCGTGGGGGTGCCGGTGGCCGACGTGCCGTCGTCGGTTGCTGAGCTGTCCGGGTCGGTGGCTGTCGCGCCGGCCGGTGCCGGGGTGGGACCGCCCGACGGGAGGCCGGCCGCCGTGGAATCCTGTCGCCGGCGCCCGCGGCGCACCGCGAACAGCGCGTAGCCACCGGCGAGGGCCGCGCAGGCCCAACCGCCGAGGTTCAACCAGCTCGTGCCGGCCGGCCCGGCGGCTGCGGTGCTGCCGGCGTTGCCGGTGGTGGTACCGGCGTTGCCGCCGGCTGCCGGCGCCGCCGCGTTCGCGCCCGGGGCGGTGCCGTGTCCGTGTCCACCGGGTGCCGCTGGAGCCGGCCGGCCGGCCGGGGCCGTGGCCGGCAGCAGGTTCACGATCACCTGGCTGGTGACGGGCGTTGCGGCGGCCGGCTTGCTGGTCGTGCGGTTGACCGTGCCGTCGGAGTACGTCTGCACGACTGTGAAGATTAGGCGCTCGGTCGCCGGCAGCGGGCCCAGGGAGATGGACAGGTCGACCGTGCCCTTGGGCTTGAGTTCCGCGCCGGGCGCCGGTGTCCAGCTGATCGCACTGGTCGTGTCCGTGACCCGACCACCGTGCAGCCCGGGCATGGATTCGTCCAGCGGCCGACTGGTGATCTTCGGCGCCCACTTGGGCACCGACAGCGGATACACCTCGGCGACCGGGTCGCTGGCCGGAAACTGAAGATCTACCTTGGTCAGCGAGGCGGTGGCGCTGTCGTTGGCGACCCGGAACGTCAGCCTGCCGGCGTCGCCCTGGACGGCCTGCGCCGGCGTGACAGTGACGTCGGCGGCGGCCGGGGTGGACCACCCCAGGGTCGCCGCGGTCGCCGCCGCGCAGCCGAGCGCGGCGGTACCGATGCGGAGCCGGAAGATTCCCACACCGGGTAGTTCGTACGGCGGACCGGGATGGTTCAACGGAGCCGACTGTTTTTCCGGCCCGGTCGCTCTGCCCCGGTCGACCGCTCTGTCGGCCGGGGCTGGCGGGGGATCGGCCCAGGGCTCCCGGAGGCTGGCCGGGGATCCGCCGGGGGTTCGCGGGGATCCGCCGGGGCTCGCGGGCGGCGGTGGCCCCGGTGGGCAGCCCCGGTCGGCACGCGATGATGGTCCGATGACAGAGGTCAGCTTCGAGGGTGACGCGATTCGACTGGGCGAGCTGCTCAAGCTCGGCGGACTGATCGATTCGGGTGGGGAAGCCAAGATCCGCATCGCCGCCGGAGAGGTCACCGTCAACGGCGAGGTCGAACTGCGCCGCGGCCGGCAACTGCGCCGTGGCGACGTGGTGGCGCTCGGCGGCCAACGGGTCCGCCTAATCTGACTCGCCCACCCCCACCCCCAGCGCCCGCCCGCCCGGCGGGTCCCACAAGCCTTGCCGATCTTGGTGGCAACGGGCCCTCCCCGGGGCCATTTCCCACCAAGATCTGCGACTTCCCACCAAGATCTGTGACCGCGTGGGTTGGGCGATCCGGCTGTGTCGCGTGCGGGTGCCGGCTTCGCGTGGGGAGGGCGACGGTCGGGGTCTCGGTCTCACTTGCAGCCATTATCGCGTGGGGATTGGGCACGTGCGGCCGCCGGTCGGATCGCTTTCCGGTGTGGCGTGAGGGGGCCTACCGGGCACGAGTCGGACAAAGGCTGCGAGCGGCGTATCAGCTGGTCATCCGGCATGTGTTGGTCAGTCGAAACGCGAATGTGGTGCAATTACAAACCATTCCGACGTCTTCTTTGGCTGGGTGCGACGCTGCGTAATTAGATGGTCTTGTACGGCGCATTTTTCTGCTATTCCTGTCATGATTGTCGCGGGAGGAACAGTAACTCGAACGGTCGCGCGTGGCCCGGTGGGAGGCCCGGCGGGCGCCGTGCGCCGCGCGACAGAACGGAACGTCATGGCCCAGCACCGTGCTCGTCAGTCCGCCCCCCGATGGCTGCCGCCCGCCGCCGCGGTTCTCACGCTCCTCGTGGTGTTCGTGGCTGGCGCGCTGATCGTGCGCGAGTCGCGGGACGGGGCCACGCCCGGCTCGTTGGCGTCCGCCCCGCCGTGCGATCGCACCATGCGCGTGGTGACCGCGAGTTCGTTCAGGCCGGTGCTCGACCGGCTGGCACCGGCGCTGAGTCGGGGCGGCGACTGCCTGCGCCTGGCGGTTGAGACCGTGGACGGGAGGGCCGCGCCGGAGGCGGTGGCGCGGACCGGCGCTGACGTCTGGATCCCCGACGACGTCTCCTGGACCGCCTCCGCCGGGGTCGCCAAGCTGGCCAAGGCACCCGAGGCGGCGGCCGGCACGGTGTTGGCCACCAGCCCGATCTACATGGTGACCGATGAGACCACCGCTCAGCGGCTCCGGGAGGCCGGCGGTTCCTGGCTGGGCCTGGCCAGGTTGGTCGCCCAACCCGATGGTCCGCGACTGGCGGTGCGTGACCCGGCCAGCTCGGGCGACGGGATGGTGGGTATCGGGTCGGTGGCCGAGGCGGTGTGGCTGGACCGGGACATGGACGCCTCGGCGCTGTGGCTGGCCCGGGCCAAGGAGGCCACCAGGACCGTGTCCGGGCTGGCGCCGGCGATGCCGGAGCGTCCCGGGGAAGTCGGTCTGGTGCCGGAGTACGCCCTGCTGGGCGCCCCGCCGACGGCGGGTCCGACCACCGTGCTGGCCGGTGCGGACCACACCGCGCTGCTGCGCTACAGCTGGCAGCCGACCGCCACCGCGGTCAGCGATCCGGCTCGCGCCGCGAGTCTGCAGCGGCTACTGGGGGAGCTCCTGGCGCCGGCCGGCGCGGCCGCCATCGTCGCCACGCACCTGCGGGTGGTCGCCGACGCAACGGCGTCCGAGGGGTCGCCGGCGCCCGGTGCCTCGGGCGCGCCGGACCCTTCGTCGGCGCCCGATGACCCGGCCGCACCGGGTGGTTCCGTGGCGCCGGACGCCCCGGCCGGGCCCGCGGGTTCGGCCGCGCCCCCGGAGCAGGCGCCACCCGCCGGTGCCGGTGGCGCCGCCGGTACGTCGCCCGGTCCGGCGGCGAACCTCGTGCCGGCCGAGTCAGCGGTTCCGGCCGGGTCGGCTCCGCCGGTGGTTCCCGGTGGCTCGGGGGCGCCGGGGCAGTCCGGGGCGCCCGCCGGCCCGGGCGGGTCGGCCGCGCCGGCGGTGCCGGGTGACGCGACCGTGCCGCTGCCCGAGCTGGCGGCCAAGCCGTTCAGGCCACTCAAGGCCCACCACGTCGACCACGTCTTCGCCGCCTGGTACGCGGCCGACCGGCGGACCAGCCTGCTTGTCGTGGTGGACATCTCCGGTTCGATGGCCGATCCGGCGCCCGGCACCAAGACGCCGCTGATCGAACTGGTCAAGCAGGGCTGCCGGTCGGTGGTCGGCCTGCTGCCCGACGACGCCCAGGTCGGTCTCTGGGAGTTCGGCGTGAAGCTGACGGGTAGCAGTGACCACCGGTCGCTGGTCCAGATGGCGCCGCTGGCCGCCGGGCAACGCGCGGCGTGGTCGGGGGCGGTCGACCGGTTGTCCGCCAGGCGTACCGGTACCGGCCTGAACGACACCATTCTGTCGGCGTACACCACCGCCCGGGACAACTACCGCGAGGGCGTCCCGAACCAGGTGCTGATCCTGACCGACGGTCGCGACGAGGACGATCCCGACGGGCTGAGCACCGCCCGGCTGGCGACCAGCCTGGCGAAGGCCGAGGACCCCACCCGGCCGGTGCAGCTCAGCGTGGCGACGTTCGGTCAGCGCGAGGAGGCCGAGCGGTTGGAGCAGGCGCTCAAGCCGATCGACGGCTATCTTGACCGGCTGGACACGGCCGATGAGGTGGCCGCCGTGTTCATCCATGCGGCCGCGGGCGGCCTGCACCCGTCCTGAGGGCGACAGACCCGTGGCGGTCAGCGAGACCGCCGGCGGGTGGGTGGTCCCCGAACAGATCCCCGGCGTCGTCGGCCCGCACCGGCCATCGGGTGACCCGGCGCGGGCGGGGGCCGGCCCGGCCCGGGTGGCGCCCGCCTGGCTGCGGGCGCCACCGGGACGGGTGGGCCGTCAGCGGGCGTCGAGCAGGTCCACGACGAAGACCAGTGTCTCGCCGGGCTTGATCGCCCCGCCGGCGCCCCGGTCGCCGTAGCCCAGGTGCGGCGGAATGACCAGCTTGCGGCGGCCACCGACCTTCATCCCGGCCACCCCCTGGTCCCAGCCGGCGATGACCTGACCGCCACCGAGCGGGAAGTCGAACGCCTCGCCGCGGTTGTACGACGCGTCGAACTCCCGGCCGTTGGAAAACGAAACCCCGACGTAGTGGACCGACACCTGCTGCCCGGGCTGAGCGGCGGGGCCGTCACCGACGGTGATGTCCTCGATCACAAGGTCGGCTGGTGGCTGGCCCTCCAGCGGGCCGACATCGGGCTTCTGCATGGGGCTGATCCTCCTGAGACGTGGGGTCTGCCTCCCGGCAACGGGCGACAAATCCCATCGAACCACAGGCCCTGCGCACGTCCGGTCGCCAGGGTGCCACGGCGGGTTATGGGTGTTCGTGGCCGCGTGGATTGAACGACTTCGGTCGGATCTCCGTATCTGGCAGCGGGCCCGGCGTGCCGTCCGGCGGGGCCGTTCGTCTACGGGAGGCCGCATGACACTGCACCGGACCCTTGCCGTGCGTACCGCCGTGCTGGCCGGTGGCCTGGCGCTGGTCGCCAGCCCGGCCACCCCGGCCGGCGCGCACGGGGCGACGACCGACCCGGTCAGCCGGGCGGCGGCCTGCGGTCCGGAAGGGGGGGCCCTGCAGCGGTCGGCGGCGTGCCGGGCAGCGGCGGCGGCCAACGGCGGGCAGGACTTCGCGCAGTGGGACAACCTGCGGGTCGCCGATGTGGCCGGCCGGGACCGTGAGCGGATCCCCGATGGGCAATTGTGCAGCGCCGGACTGCCGGCTTTCCGGGGTCTCGACCTGCCGCGCGGCGACTGGCCGTCGACCCGGCTGACGGCCGGTGCCGCGTACACCTTCCGTTATCGCGGCACCATCGGCCACAAAGGGACCTTCCGGCTGTACGCGACCCGCGACGGCTACGACCCGAAACGGCCGGTGCGGTGGTCCGATCTGGAGCCGAAACCCTTCCTGACGGCCGTCGACCCGCAACTGCGGAGCGGGTCCTACGAGTTGAAGGGCCGGTTGCCGGCGGGGCGTTCGGGTCGACATGTGGTTTATGCCATCTGGCAGAACTCCGACACCCCGGACACCTACTACTCGTGTTCGGACGTGGACTTCCCCGGCGCGCCCGGCACGGCGCCGCCCCGCGCCGGGGCCGCCGGGTCCGCGGCCG
>DASVVF010000120.1:0-1796 GCA_036386695.1 Catenuloplanes sp.
CCGCCTGTCCTGCGGCTGGGGGAGAGCCGGTCCACCCGGCCGAACGTGCGCCCATAGCGGGTGGCCTTGTACTCCAACATGGCCGTGAACGCCGCCCAACCCGCGTCGTGCACGGATTTCGCCAGCCGGGTCCGCCGAGACCAACCACGCACCCACGGCCCGGCGGCACCCACAATGGGGCGATGACCACTGAGGGCACCGTACGACTCTGGCACGAGGATGAGGGCTGGGGGGTGATCGACTCGTCGGAGACCCCGGGCGGCTGCTGGGCCCACTTCGGCGCGGTGGCCATCGAGGGCTACCGCACCCTGCGGCCCGGGCAGGCCGTGCACCTGGAGTGGGAGGCCGCGGACCAGGATCGCTACGCCTATCGCGCGGTCCGGACGTGGCCGCAGGGACAACAGCCGTACGACGTCCCGCCGAGCGCTGGCGGCGGGGCGTACCACAGCACATTGGAGATCACGTACGACGATGACAGTCGGTAACCGACCGGCCGCCCTACGCACCGGTCGTAGCGCCGTGACCAGCGCCGATGTTTGATCCACCGGACCCGGGGAAGTGACGCTGCCGGGACAGGCCGGGCGTTCGCCCGCATTCTGGTGGATGGACGGGGGAGCCGGTGGTGGTGGCGGATGCCAGGGTGGGCGTCGTCGTGATCACGTACCAGCGGCGCGACGAGGCGCTGCTCGCGGTGGGGCGGCTGACGGCGCTGCCCGAGCGGCCCCGGGTGGTGCTGGTCGACAACGGCTCCACCGACGGCACGGCCGACGCGGTGCGCACCAGCTACCCGCAGGTGGAGGTCATCGCGCTGACGGAGAACCGCGGAGCGGCGGGCCGCAACGTGGGGGTGGCCCACCTCGACACGCCGTACGTGGCCTTCTGCGACGACGACACCTGGTGGGAACCCGGGTCGCTGGCACACGCCGCCGACGTCCTCGACGCGCACCCGCGGCTGGCGCTGGTCAACGCCCGCATCGTCGTCGAGCCCGGCGGCCGCGAGGACCCGATCGTCGAGGAGTTGCGCGACTCCCCGGTACCCGGCCCGGAGTGGCTGCCCGGCCCGGCGCTCGGCAGCTTCCTGGCCGGCGCGTCGGTGGTGCGCCGCGCCGCGTTCCTCGGCTGCGGCGGCTTCAGCGAACGGCTGTGGCTCGGTGGCGAGGAGGAACTGCTCGCCACCGATCTGGTCACCGCCGGCTGGGAACTGTGCTACCTCGAAGAGTTGACCGTGCACCACCAGGCCTCGCTGCTGCGCGACGCGCACGCCCGACGGCGCGTCGGCCTGCGCAACACCCTGTGGTTCACCTGGCTGCGCCGTCCGGTGCGCACCGCGCTGCGGCGCACCGTGCACCTGGCCCGCACCGTGCCGCACGACCGGATCTCCGCCCTCGCCGCGCTCGACGCGCTGCGCGGGGCGCCGTGGGTGTTGGCCGAGCGGCGGTGTCTACCACCGGAGGTGGAGGCCCGACTGTCCGTCCTGGAAGGACCGCAGTCCCGCTCGAAGGCGCGCCGTTACGTCAGCTAGCGCGGTGAGCTTTTTCTTACCGCGCTGTAACAACCTCGACCCGTCGGGGTGACCGCCGGGCGGTGAAGTAGGCGACGACCCGCTCCACGGCGGGACACAACCCGGGAGGCCAGGTCGATCCGCGAGGACGATCAACGGCCTGGACCGGCGGGTCCGGCGGGTCCGGCGGGTCCGGCGGGTCCGGCGGGTCCGGCGGGTCCGGCGGATTCGGCGGTCCACCGGGTACGCCGAGGAACGCGGCCGCTGGACCCTTGCCGGGGCGACGCCGTGACCG
>DASVVF010000121.1:0-4055 GCA_036386695.1 Catenuloplanes sp.
CGACGGGGGTGTCCGACTGGTGGACGGCGGCCGTCCCCGTGAGGTCCGTCCCCGTGAGGTCCGTCCCCGTGAGGTCCGTCTCCGTGAGGTCCGTCTCCGGGGCATCCGATGCGTCGGCGTCGGCGGGTTGCGACGCGGTGGGGTCGGTATCGGTGTCGGCGCGGTCCGACGCGGTGGCGTCAGCGTCGGGGGCGTTCGGTTCGGTGACGTCCGGATCGGTGGTGCGGTCTTCGGCAGTGGTCGGCGCGGTGGCGTCGGTGACGTCCGGATCGGTGGTGCGGTTTTCGGCGGTGGTCGGGTCGGCTGCGGTCGCCGCGGATCCGATGCCGGTCGGGTCGCCGGCGTGGGTCATGGCGGCACCCGGGTCGTCCGGGGCCGGCTGGTCGGGGGCCGCTTGGGCGGGGGCGGGCTGGTCGGGGGCCGGCTCTTCCGGGGCGAGCGCCTCCGGGGCGGGGGCAGCCGGCACGGGCCCGCCGGCGTCCGACTCGACCGTGGCCGCCGTCGACCGGGCCGACTCGGCGGCGTCGGCCGGCACCGTGGCGGCCGAGGTTGTCAGGTCATCGGGAGCCGGGCCCTCCGTTGGTTGGCCGTCGGGAGCCGTACCGTCGGGTGCCGTACCGTCGGGTGCCGGGGCGTCCGATGCCGGGGCGTCGGGTGCCTGGGGCGGCGGGGATGGTTTCGGCATGGCCTTGGCGGCCCGGCGGGCGAAAGTTGTCATGCGTCGTCTGGCGGAGCTCATCGGCCCCCCATGCGGTAGATGCGGACTTCACCGTTGTCGTAGAGCCGGTCCATGAACGGCAGGTCGTCAAACTTCGCCAACGCCCCCGCCGACATCGGTGTGCGATGGCGGCCGGCCAGCGGGTCCATCTCGAAGTACGCGCCCGAGGCCGGCAGCTGTTCGGACATCCGCCGGTCGACCCAGAGGTAGTTGACCGACAGGAGGTCCGCCAGCTCATCCTGATGCAGGCCCCATTCCGGGGCGTAGTACAGGGGCGCGGCTTCGCGCACCGGGTCCTGTCCGCCGTAGGTGGAGACCAGGGCGACGCCGGTCAGGTCGGCTGCCATCCGGTGCCCCCGGCCGAGGCCGACGGCCGTCCACCTGGCAGCGGCGACGGCATGGCCGTCGACCGAGCGTTCGAAGCCCGACACCAGGTAGCCGCCGGGCAGCAGGGACGTGGACGGTGGCCAACCGCCGACCCGGGCGCCGACCAGCAGCACGGTGGCCACCAGCGCACCGATCGCCACCCGGCTCAGCAGGGTCCGTACCCCGGCGCCGACCAGCGTGCCCGCCGCGCGGCTCACGGCCACGGCGGCCGAGCGCAGGCCCGCCCGGGGCCGCTCGGCGCGGTCGCCCGCCCGCCCCCACAACCGGTCGCGCAGCCGGCCCAGGGAACCGGCGAACCGTCGGCCGTACCGGGGGGCCGGGCGCAGCAGCGCCAGGGCGGCGACGATCGACATCGGAATGTACGTGAAGGTGGAGGCGCGACCGGCCAGCTCCGGTCCGGCGGCGCCGAGGAAACGCGCCCCGTTGCTGGCGAAGAAGATCATCGCGCCGGCCAGCAGGGCCCAGCGCCACGGGTCCCGCATCCGGTCGCGGAAGGTCGCCCAGGCGACCTGCGCCAGCAGGGCCAGCAACAACACCAGCCCGACGACCTGCACCGCCGCCTGCCACCAGGGCAGCGGCGCGGCCGGGGGGGCCGCGACGCTGTCGGCCTGGCCGGACAGCAGGGCGTCGGCCGCCGCCACCATCGCCGCCACCGGCGCGCGTAGGTAGGCCAGCGCGTCATCGGCCACCGCGGCGAACCACAGCACGACGACGAGCATCGAGGCGGCCGGCGGTACCAGGGTGATCCAGCGTCGCGGCCGGCCACCGGCCAGCAACTCGCCGGCGGAGAGCAACGTCAGGGTGCCGACCAGGACCACCGCCGTGACGTGATGGCTCATGGTGGCAGCGAGGACGGCGATCAGACCCAGCAGCCCGTACGGCCAGGCCGGTCGGCCGCGCCGGGAGGCCAGCCGCCGTAGCCAGGTGCGGAAGGCCCACACCCCCAGCATGAGGAACGGCAGCGCGGCGGTCTGGTACAGGTACATCGAGTCGAAGAACAGGTAGTGCAGGGCGGTCGCGTAGACCACGCAGCTCAGCCCGGCCACCGCCGGTGACCCGCCGGCCTGCCGGACCACCATGAACAGCAGGCTCACGAAGCTCAGGTGGGCGACCCCGGCCACCAGAAATCCAGCGGTCGTCACCGACAGGCCGGTCAGCGAGGTGACGGCGGCGCCCATCTCGGCCAGTCCGGGGAAGTTCACCGCCGGGGGTAGGGCCGGGTTGGGGCGGAACAGTTCGCCGCTGTCGACCAGCAGGGTCGTCGCGGCCCAGTGCTGCAACTCGTCGGGGAAGCGGAACTGGTCGGGGCTGTACATCCACTTGAGCAGGTACTGGTTGACCGCCAGCCCGACGACGAGGAGGAAGGACTCGGCCACCCCGGCCAGGCGTCGCGACAGCAGGCGGGCCACGACCGGGGTGAAGACCAGCACCTGGCCCACCCAGTAGACCGGCAACATGGCGGGCAGCGTGGCGCGGCTGCCCGCGTACGACACCGCCACGAGGACGACACCGAGGCTGGACAGGACCAGGATCCACGGGGCGGCACCGAGGTGCTGGGCGACCGTCGCCGCCGGGGCCGCCTGGGCCGTCGCCGGGTCGTCCGGTGCGGTGCCCCGGGGGGGGCTCTGCGGGCGGGCGTGCCGCCCGCCGGCCGCCGGGGTCGCCGCCACCGGCGGATCCGGTGACCCTGGCGCCGACGGGTCCAGAGTCTTCAGCATGGGTCGCCCCAGTCGGGGATCACCGTCGGGTCCGTCGCTGACGCAGCGCCCGCCGGCCCCGCAGGTACGCGGCCGGCCCCGCCAGCATGGCGCGCCGGTTCTCGCCGAGCAGTTCCCGGGGGAAGTCGTCGCGGAGCCCGGCGACCCGCAGGCTGCCGGCGCCCAGCACGTCGCGCACCGCGGTCGGCACCAACCGCAGCAACGGCCAGAGCAGTCGCGGATCACGACGTAGCAGGCTGGTGTACGCGGCGGTCAGCCCGATGCCGTACCCGACCATCTGCTTGCGCAGGCCGGCCAGGTCACGTCGGTGGAAGTGTCGGACCAGGGCGCTGGGTTGGTAGACGACCGTCCCGCCGCTGAGCAGCACCTGCATGAAGGCCAGGGTGTCCTCGGAGCCCATCGCCGGGGTGCCGGCGCCCAGGGCCGCGTCGAAGCCGCCGATCCGTTCGATGACGCCGGGCCGGAAGGTCATGTTGGCGCCCGTGCCGAACGCCGGCAGCGGGTAGAGCGGGCTCTGCCGCGCGGCGGTGGCGGGGGAGAACACGTCGGCGGTGAAGCCGCGGCCCTTGCTGTGCCCGCCGAACTGCTCGAACCACAGCTGCGGGTCCGTCTCCAGCTCCGCCGGCACGATGACACCGGAAATCACGTCGGCCTCCGGATGGTCGGCCAGCGCCCGGGCCACCTCGGACAGCCAGTACGGGTCGGCGATCTCGTCGTCGTCGAGCCAGGCCAGGATCTGGCCGGGCGCCTCGGCGACCGCGCGGTTGCGGGCGTGCGAGAGCCCGGGACGCGGCTCGACGAGGTATCTGATGTCCATCTCATCGGCCGCGGCGTCGACGACCTGAGCGGTTGCCGAGCTGGTCGGGGCGTTGTCGACGACGAGCACCCGCATCCGTGGGTACTGCTGCGCGCGCAGGCTCTCCAGGCAGCTGGCGAGCGGGCCCGGCCGCTCCCGGGTGCAGACCACCACGGTGATCTCCGGGGCGTTGCGCAGCACCTCGCGCCGGCGTACGAGGTAGGGCGGCAGAACCGCCGGGGTGGCTCCGTCCACCGGCAGCTCGTCCAGCCCGCAGGCGGCCAGCCGGGGGGCCAACGCCACGCCCAGTTCGGCGTCGATCGCGGTAGCCAGATCCGCCCGGCTGAGCCCCCGCTCGGGCACGTCGAGCAGCACGGCGCCGATCGGCTCGGTGAAGAACCGGACCAGCAGCCACACCCGTTCGGTGCGTCGTCCG
>DASVVF010000122.1:0-4395 GCA_036386695.1 Catenuloplanes sp.
GCCTGCGCCGTGGTGGGCGGCTCGCCGACTGCGCGGCGCAGTTCGGCCCGGGCTCGCCGTTCGAGTTCCGTCATCGCGGCGACACTGCGCCGCATGATCGCCGCGGCGCGGTCGCGGGGGTAGCCGTCGATGTAGCGCAGCGTCAACGCGCGGCGTTGGTCGCGGCGCAGCCCGGCCATCGCCTGCATGAGCACCGCGGGCGGTGCCGTGGCCGGAAGTGGTGCGGGATTCTCGGCGGGTCGGGCGGTGTCGGCGTAGACCTGGTAGGCGGCGCGGACGTAGCGGCGCCGGGACCAGTCGTGGCAGGTGCAGGCCCGCGCTGCCAGGCGCAGCAGCGCGCCGATCGGGTCGTCGCCGAGCAGGTGCGGCTCGGCCAGGGCGGTGCAGTAGGTGTCCTGCACGAGGTCGTCGATCGCGTCGCGGTCACGATCACGCATCCGGGCGGCGACGTAGCCGGTGATCCGGGTGACGGTAAACTGGTACAGCTGTGTGAACGCGTCGCGGTCGCCGGCGCGGCATCGTTCGGCCAGCTCGACCAGGGCGGCTGATGGCCGCGCGGCCCAGCGTCCCGGCCGCATCCGGTCAGTGCCGACGGGTGTCGGGTCCGCTGTCGTCGTGCGTTGGGCGCCGCGAGGCGCAGAGGTGTGGGTGATCACGGGTGTTCCCATGACGGGCTCCTCCTGGGGATCGGGATAGGAACCCGGGCACGGCCTGATGGCCGTGCCCGGGAGTGCGCGAAGGTGCGCGGGTGGCCGGGCCACGGCCAAATCAGCGGTGCGGTGAGAACGGTGGCGCCGCGGGCAGCGGTCAGCGGCGGCCCGGGCGCGTCAGGTCACGATCAGAGGCGAGTTGGGGGTGGCAGGGTGTAGACCGTTCGGGGTGGCTTCGCGTGTCGGTTCGATCCGCCTGGCCCGGCCGTGGTCGGGGCCGAGGTTGCGGCCTGGTCATGTCGTGGGGGTGGCGTCGCTGTCCAGGCCGAGGCGCTGGCGTTCCAACGCGATCAGGGCCCGTGCGGGGGCTTGCCAGCTGTCGTCGCCGGTCGGGGCGGGTGTGGTTCCGTCGGCTAGGGCGCGCAGGGCGGGGACCTGCGCGGCGTACGCGCCGCCGAGCGCGTCGAGGTCGGCGCAGGCGCGTTCCGTCGCGTCGCGCATCTTCTTCGTCCATGGGCCGGGCTGACCCCAGTGTTGGCGTAGGCGGCCGTACATGGAGCCTTCGCAGAGGTTGTAGCCGAGCCATACGACGGGTGGGTGGACGCCGACGGCTTCGGCGAGCAGGGCGGCTTTGTCGTAGTCCCAGGCCCGACCACGTCCCATCTGTGCGCGGTAGCCGGCGGGTTTGGGGTTGAGCAGGGTGCGCCAGAAGTCGGGGTGCACCGCGGTGGAGGCCACGAGGTCCTTCGCGTCGGTGAACCCTCCGGCGACGAGCGCGTGCGGCAGTCGGTCGGTGAGCAGCCGGGCCAGTTCCCGCCGGATCGGCGGGGCGGCGGGGTTGTCCGCGCCGGAGCGGCGCACCGGCGGTGCGGGGGCCGCCGTGCCGGCCGGTGCTTCGACGAGCTCGGGCAGCGCTGCCCCGTCGGCGAGGTAGCCCAGCAGCAGCGCGGCGAACTCGCCGAGGATGGTTTCGAAGCCGCGGCACCGGTCGCCGTAGTCCGCTACCGGGGCCCACTGGCCACCGCCACGGTGCCCGACCCGGTGTGCCGCCTCGTGCAACAGGACTCCGAGTAGTTGGTGGCGGTCTGCCAGGACATCGACGTGGACGGCCACCGCACCGGTGGTCGGGTTGTAAAATCCGGCCGCACAGGGGCTGGACTCGCTTTCGGAGTAGACCCGGACCCGGTCCAGCGCGAACGCGCCGACGGCGCGGCGGACCAGCAGCGTGGCGGTCGCCAGCTCTGTGCGCTGCTCCTCGGTGAGTGAGCTGTCGGGCACCCAGGTGGTGGTATTGCGGGTGGTCTGGTGGTGCCGCTGTTGGCGTGCGCGGGCGATCTCGACGCCGAGCAGGCTCATCAGTGCGAACTGGTTACGGGCGGACAGCCCGTCGGCGGTGACCTCGGTGAACCCTTTGTTCTTTCAGGTCGAGGGCGGCTTCCTCGTTTCCGGAGCTGGTGTAGAACGTCTGGGCGGGCAGGTGTGCGCGGGCCCAGGTGCGCCACGCCGCCCGCACCCGGGGCCCGGTGACGTCGGTGAAGAACTGTTCCGGCTCGCGCAGGTTGTTGCCGGCCAGGACGTGGGTGGCGAAGCGGTCGATGAGCACCGGGTCGTCGCTGCTGGAGAGGATGGTGCGGACGGCGTCGCGGAGGGCGCCGGCCTCGATGACGGTGCGGTCGCGGTTCTGCAACGCCTTGTCCTGAAGTGGCAGATCGTAGGAGGCCAGGAATCCGGGGACGGTGGTGACCAGGACGCCACCGATCCAGACCCGTCCGGGCTCCCCGGTCAGCACGCACGCCCCGGGTACGGCGGGTGGTTGGTAGCCGGGTGCGGTCAGTGGCCGGAACCGTTCGATCGCCTCGTCGGCGAGGTGTTGTGGGCATGCGACGGTGATGACGGTGCCGCGGGTGCGCTCGTTGCGGAACAGGTGGTACACGAGGACTTCCGCCCCTTGCGCGGAACGCGACGGGATCAGCCCGTCGAGCAGCCGGCGTCGTTCGACCGTCGGGGTGAACCCGTAGCCGACCGTGTCGCAGCGCACCATGCCGATGCCCGGGCTGCGGGCCAGGACCAGGCAGGCGAGTTTCTTGCCCTCGCCGAACTGGCCGATCTGCGCGTCGGTCTTGGTGGAGTAGCCGAGGATGAGTCCCTCCTCGGGAATACCTGGGCCGTTGTCGGTGATGCGCAGGTACCCGTCGGCCCACGCGACGGTGGCATCCGAATCCTCGTCGAGGGCGTTGGCGATGAGTTCACACAGCGCACGCACCGGCGTCCACGACTTCACGTAGTCCGGGGAGATGGGGTAGGCCAGGGTGTCGACGGCTGCCGGGGGCGGTGCGGAGATGTCGCTTGTCGCGCCGGCGTGCTGGCGGTCGGTCTGTGTGCCGGCGGGATGGTCAGTGCCCATGGTGCTCTCCTTGCGGTTCGGCGATACAGGGTTGGCGAGCGCCCTTGCTGGGGCGCCGAGAAGCGCCGGAAAGCCGCACGGTGCGGCTGTCCGGGGTTGGTTGTGCCGCGATGGTGGGGAGCTGGCGGCGGGCGCTGTGCCCCACGCGGCGGGCAGCGTCGCCCAGCTCGCCTGGGTGTTGTGATTCGGGTCAGCCGGCCAGGGGGTACGTCGCGGGGGGCTGGCCGTCGCCGGTGTGCACGGCGATGGTGGCGGTGCACGGGTCGAGCAGGTAGATCCAGTCGACGGCGACGTCGGCGGCTTCGGTGAGACAGAAGTTCACCGGCTGGCGCCTCGGGGCGTGGCTGGTAACGCCGACGCCGACGACGGCGCACTGGCCGGGCCCGGCTGCCGGGTCCGGTGCTGCGTTGAGCTCTGGGCGCAGGTAGCACCAGTCGCTGGCGATCAGCGTGGTGAGCATCGCGGTGGTGTCGCCGGTGAAGGTGTGCCGCCACATGTGCCGCAGCGCGGCGACGACCTGGTCGGGATCGGCGTGTTGCTCGACGCGGCGGGCCAGGACAACCTGGGTGGGCGCGTTCATCGCGCCGATCAGCGCGCTGTAGCTCAGCATGGTTGAGGCTGGCGCCGGCGGTGCTTGGTCACGGCGGTGGTGAGGCTGGCCCCGTCGATGCTCAGGTAGGTGTAGCCGGCGTTGACAGCAGCCCGCATGACCTCGATGAGTGGCTGCTCGCCGGGTGCGCGCAGCGGTAGGTACCAGCCGTGGGCGATGGGCAGTGCCCGGCCGGTGACGGTGCCGGCCGGCACAAGCTGGTTGAGGTCGATGACCTCGTGGGGGTCGGCGGTCCAGCCGTCGACCGCTCCCGGGTCCGGGTACAACGCCACCGGTGTGCCGTCGGGCCGGGTCAGGCACGGCACGCCGCAGCTGAGCAGGTAGGCGATGCTGGGGTGCTCGGGCAGGTGTTCGACGACCAGCCGCAGGGCCGGGGTGTTGGTGAACGCGGTGCCGGGTCGGCGCAGGTTGGTTGCCGCAGCGGTGGCGTGTTCGGCCAGGCGCAGGGCGCCGGGCAGGGTGAAGCACAGACGAACGGGCATGAAGTCTCCTTTGTGGAGTGTCGAGGGGTGCGGCGGGCGGTGTGCGACCCGCTGGAAGAGGGAAAGGGCGGCCGTTTCGCTGGCCGGGCTTTTCAGGGCGCCCCCAGCCCGGGGCGCAGGGCACCGCGGGCGCCGTGCTGGCGGCTCTGGCCGCTCGTCCCGCACGGGTGCAACCGGCCGCCGGCAACCGCCGAGGGCGGACTGCGGGCTGAAGGGGACGGCGGAAGGTCGACGAGGGGTGCGGGAGTG
>DASVVF010000123.1:0-1850 GCA_036386695.1 Catenuloplanes sp.
CGGTGGCCTTCCCAGCGTCGCTTTCTACGAAATGGCGCCAAATCATTACCCATTAGCGCGCGATAAATATGCAGAATGCGTAATGGAATGGAGTGTTTTTCCCACGTGGTAAGGCGGAATAGGCCACCTAAGGGGACCAAGGCCACCAATCGCGTGGGTTGATAAACTTTGAAGAAGCCGAAAAAGCCCCCGTAGTTTCCAACGAACGGTTGGAGTACTCGCTAGCCTATTGGGCGGCGGCAACCCGGGCGTCGCGCCGGTCGTCCTTGGCCCCAGCGACGCTGATGCGGTCGCGCAGCCGGTCGAGCTGCTTGGGGTTGATCGCGTGCATGGCGAAGCCGCGGTCCAGCAGGGTATCGACCACCGGCCCGTGCGGCACCTCGATCGCCAGCGCCACGGCACCGGCATCGCCGGCCAGCGACACCAGCCAGTCGCAGAGCGCCGCCAGCGTCGAGCAGGCAGACCTGGTGCTTCTCTGATCCCCAGTCCACGCCAGCGAACCAGCGCTTGGTCTCGTCGGTCACGGTCCTTGCTCTCCCGTGCCACACGAGCCACCACGACGGCCTGCCGACCCCTGTACTGGCGCTCACGGCGCGACTTCCTACTGGGCATCCGCCGTGGCCAAGCTGTCGGGGCACATGTCCCATCGTGGTGCTCAGGGCACGGGTGGAGGGTGCTCGCTCCTGACAGATCGGCCCGCCTGGTCAGGCTATCACCCGACCTGGCCAGACGTCCCGAAGGGTACAGGGTGGACGTGGGCGCGGCCATGGACGCCGCTGGGTGGTCCAAGGCGGAGTGCCCGAAGCGATAGCCAGCTGTGGGGCCGCAAGCGGCGCAGGCGCCGGACAGACCCCAGCCGGAGCCCTCGCGCTACCTGGGTTGCACCCGCGGGTCGCCGCCCCGGGTGCCGGGCGGCGGGATCACACGGGTGGTGCCGGGATCGGGCGCGGGGACCGGCGCTCGCATGCCGGGGCCCACGCCCCGTGCCCCCGGCCCGTTGCCTTGCCGCGGCGCCGGTTCAATGCGCTCCGGCGGTGCGGCGGGCAGCGACGACGGACCCCCCTGCCGCGGCTGCGCCGGACCGGGCTGCGCGAGGGCACCGCCGGGCGCGAGGACCATGGCGCCGAGGACGGAGCGCCGCCGGTCGTGGTGCCCGCCGCTCGGCATGCTGGGCGCCTGCGGGAACCGGTCTCGTGGCGCAGCCACGTCCGCCCTACGTCCGCTCCATCACGAAGGAGACCTTGGCGGTGACGCGGTAGTTCTTGACCTGATCGTTCTCCACCGTGGCCTGGAACTCCTTGATCCAGATGGAGGTGACCCCGCGCAGGGTCCGCGTGGCTTCGGCGGTGACCTGCCGCGTCGCCTCCTCCCAGCTTTCCCCGCTCTCGCCCAGCAGTTCGATGACCTTCACCACCGCCATGACATCCCTCCCTGCCGGTGTTCTTTATCCCGGTCGGGAAACGCTGCGCTCACGGCAGCGGAACGGTCAACGGACGCCGGCGCCACCGGACGCGGCGCGGATACGGCGGCGCCGTGCCCCTTCGCTCCGTGGCCCAGCCGCGCCGGGGTGCGGCGGTCACCGACCAAAAGAGGCCGGCTGGCGCGAGCGCTGACAAAACCGTTGGTGGCCACCGAGATCGTCGTTTGCACGGGCAGGCATACACCGGCGGGTCAGACCTCCTCGTCGTCCCCGCCCCACCCGGCGTCGTCCGGCGCCACTTCTGGTTCGCGTCACCCATCGGCCGAGGCGACGAGCTACCGTTGACCGTTCCACCGCCGCGGGCGCAGCGTCGCCGGGCCGGAGCGACGAAGATCGGCAGGGAGGCATGTCATGGCGGTGGTAAAGGTCA
>DASVVF010000124.1:0-2485 GCA_036386695.1 Catenuloplanes sp.
GCCGACACAGATGCCTGTCAATAGCTCCATCGGGAAGCCGATCGGCCCGGCGCCGCCCGACAGTGGGGTAACCCGAACCCCAAGATCCGTGCCCGCACGATGTCCGGCCAGCTCACCGACGGCCAGGATGGATCCATGAGCCTGCCGACGACACCATCGGACACCGCGCGGCCGCCGACGTCGGCCGGTCGGCGCCGCCGCACCCACGACTGGGTGCTCGACCCGCTGATCCGGGCCGCCACCGGGTTCCCGCTGGCTGTCGCGGCGGTTCCACTCGCGTTGATCGGGCGCCCGATGCCCGTCGCGGGCGTCCAGTCGCGGTTGGCGCACCGTCGCGCCGGGCGGCGCCCGGGCCGGAGGCGGGTGCTCTGCCACAGCCTGTTGGTCGCCGTACCGTCCCTGGTGGCTCTGGCGCTCGCCGCGCTGGTGCTGGTCACCGCCGTCACCGGTTACCTGTATCCGCTGCGTCCCGACGTCTGGCCGACCGTCGGGCACCCGTTCACCGGCGACCACCGGCTCGACGGGGCGTGGGGTGGCCCGACCATGATCGGAGCGTGGCTCATCCACGCCTCGGCCGCCTTCGGACTGCAGGCCGCCGCGCTGGTGCTGATCAGGGCGCTGGTGCGGGGGCAGGACCGGATCACCGGGAGACTGCTGTGACCGGCGCCGGTGTGGTACCCACGGGACCATGACCACGCTGCGGTGGCCTGACGGCCTGCGGTACTCCCGGCGGACCTGGACGGCTCTGGTGTTCACGGTGACCGCCGTCCCGCTGGCACTGATCGGGTTCGTGGTGGTGATCGTGCTGGTCCTCGCCGGGGCGGCGCTGACCATCACGCCGGCCGGCCCGTGGATCATCGCCCTGGGCACCAGGACCGCGTCGGCATTGGCGACGCTGCACCGCGGGGCCGCCCGACGCCTGCTGGACGAGGACCTTCCCGACCCGGGCGGTCCGGGCGGGCGCGGCCTGCTGGGCTGGCGGCGGCGGGCGTTGACCGACCCGGCCGGCTGGCGGGCCACCGCATACGTCCTGCTCAAGCCGCTGGTCGTGGTGCCGCCGGGCGCCCTGGCACTGCTCTGGCTCAGCTACGGGACCGGGCTTGCCGGGTACCCGGTCATCCGGTTGCTGGCCGGCGACGTGTCCATCGGCGACAGCGGCATGCACGCCCCGGCCCGGCAACTCGCGCTGTGCGCCCTCGGCGTAGCGCTGCTGGTGCTCGCGCCGCCGGTGCTCCGGATGGCCGTGGTCGGCGACGCCGCGTTGATGCGGGCGCTGCTGACGCCGGGCGGGTTGCGCCAGCGGGTACGCGACCTGGAGAAAACCCGGGCGTACGCGGTCGCCGACGCCACCGCACAGCTCGGTCGCATCGAGCGGGACCTGCACGACGGCACCCAGGCCCGGCTCGTCGCCCTGGGCATGAAACTGGCCCTGATCGAAGCCGCCGGTGACCTTGGGCGGGCCCGGGAACTGGCCCGGGGGGCCCGTGAGGACACCCGCGGCGCCATCGTCGAACTACGCGAACTGGTCCGTGGGTTCCATCCGCCGGTGCTGGCCGACGGGTTGACCACCGCACTGACCACGCTGGCCTCCGAATGCGCCGTCCGGGCCGAACTCGTCGTCGAGCTGCCGCAGCGGCCCCCGCCGGAGATCGAGGCGATCGTGTACTTCTGCGCCGCCGAACTCCTCACCAACATCGTCAAGCACAGTGGGGCCAGCAGGGCCACGGTGACGGTCCGCGTGTCCGGAGACCGGCTGCGGCTGCTGGTCACCGACAACGGTCGCGGCGGCGCCCAGCTGTACCGGTCGGACGGGCCGGGTGGGCCGGGCGGGCGCACCGGCCTGACCGGGCTGCTCGCCCGGGCCCGTACCGTCGACGGTGACGTCAGCCTCGACAGCCCGCCGGGCGGTGGCACCGTCGTCACCGTGGAACTGCCCCGAACGGCCGTCGCACCGCGATGAGAAAACGAGGCCACGAGCAGAGCAGGAGGAGCCCGTGCGGGTCGTGATCGCCGAGGACGCCGCGATCCTCCGGGACGGGCTGGCCGCGCTTCTGACGGCCCGGGGTCACGACGTGGTGGCCGCCGTCGGCGACGGGGAGGCGCTGCGGCGGTCGGTGGCCGAGCATCGGCCCGACGTGGCCGTGGTGGACGTACGGATGCCGCCGTCGCACACCGACGAGGGGCTACGTGCGGCCATCGCGCTACGCCGCCGGTATCCCGACCTCGGCGTCATGATCTTCTCCCAGTACGTCCAGACCCGCTACGCCGCCGACTTGCTCACCCCCTCGGCGGCCGGGATCGGCTACCTGCTCAAGGAGAGGGTGCTCGACGTCGACGACTTCATCGAGGCCCTCAGCCGGGTGGCCGCCGGTGGCACCGCCCTGGACCCGGAGGTCGTCACCCGCCTGCTGGGCGCCAGCCAGCGGGGTGACGCGCTGACGACACTGACCCCACGCGAACGGGAGGTGCTGGCGCGGATGGCCGA
>DASVVF010000125.1:0-9726 GCA_036386695.1 Catenuloplanes sp.
GCCGATCGGTCCACCACGCCGCGCGGGTGCCGGTGGTCGGGCCGCCGGAAGGGGGCCGGCGGCGTGAGCAGCGACGAGATCCGCGCCGCCCGGGTCGCGCTGACCTGGCTCGCGGAGCCCGGCAACCGCGCGGTCTACCTGATGGTGGTGGCCGCGGGCCCGGTCACCGCGTTGCAGCGGTTGCGGTGCGGCGACATCCCGGACGCCACGTTGCGCGGCGCGGTCGCCGCGCGGCTGGCGATCGACGACCCCCGCCGGGTCGCCGAGGCCGCACTGGACCGCGGGCGGCGGCTGGGGGCCCGCCTGGTGGTGCCGGAGGACGAGGACTGGCCGCCCGGCGTGGACGACCTGGTCCGGCTGGACACCGGCGGTGGCGCCACCCGGTACGTCGACCGGGACGTCATGCCGCCGCTGTGCCTGTGGACCCGGGGACCGTGGCCGGTGCGGGAGTGTCTCGACCGGTCGGTGGCGGTGGTCGGCTCGCGGGCCTGCACCAACTACGGCAGGCAGGTGGCCACCGACCTGGCGTACGGGTTGGCCGAACGCGGCTGGACGGTCGTCTCCGGTGGCGCGTACGGCATCGACGCGGCCGCGCACCGCGGCGCGCTCACCGCCGGCGGGGCGACCGTGGCGGTCCTGGCCTGCGGCGTGGACCGGCCGTACCCGATGGGCAACGCCGCCCTCTTCGACCGGATCGCGGAGTCCGGGTTACTGGTCAGCGAATGGCCGCCCGGCGCCGAGCCGTTGCGGCACCGGTTCCTGATCCGCAACCGGGTGATCGCCGCGGCCACCACCGGCACCGTGGTGGTCGAGGCGGCCGCCCGCAGTGGCGCGAGCCAGACCCTCAACCGGGCGCTGGCACTGGGCCGACGCGCGATGGCGGTGCCCGGACCGGTCACCTCGGCGATGTCCGTGGGTTGCCACGAGGTTCTCCGTGAGCACCCGCGGGCGCGGCTGGTCACCGGGGCGGCGCAGGTGCTGGAGGAGGTCGGCCGGATCGGCTTCGACCTGGCGCCGCTGGAACGCGGGCCGCAACGCCCGCGCGACCACCTCGATCAGGAGTCGGCGCTGGTGCTGGAGGCGGTGCCGGGTCGCGGCAACGTCGGCGCGGAGGAACTGGCCGCCCGCGCCGGCGTGGACCTGCGCACCGTGCTGCGGCGGGTGGCGCTGTTGGAAGCCGCCGGAATGCTGGTCCGCCGAGACGGCGGCTACGCGTTGCCACCGCCACCGCCACCGCCACCGCCACGGCCACATGGCACCGATCGACCGGCGTCCGACTCCCCGGCCGGGCCGGTCACCCGGGCGCGGTGATGTCGTCGCCGTGGTGATGTCGTCGCCGAAGGGGGTGTCCGCGCGAAAGCCGGCGCACCCCCGACGTGCCCGCCTTCCTCGGCAACCGGGACGGCGGCCGAGCGCCGGCGACGGACCGGGCCGCCGCCCGGCGGGGACACCGTCCTGACACCCCGGCGCGCCGGTCGCCCGGTTGCCGGCCGACCGGACCCGGTGTGACCGACCGCCGAATCGTTGGGCGCGGCCGGTCGGGGCAATCGTGGGAGACGATGCCCGCCAGGTCCGACTTGCCCGGTCCACGGCAATTCGGGCAAGCCGCACAATGGACTGCCTCAAAGGCGGCTCCGGAGGCCGGCGGGCGGCCGGAAAAAGCCCGAAGAAATGTCGCACCCCCTTGATAACCTACGGGTATGAATGTTGAGGCACGGCTTCCCGGAGAGCGATCCCACCTTGACGATCTGACCTACCCGGCGCTGGCGCCGATGGCGCCTGCCGCGGCCTCGCTCGCGTGCTCGAACCTGTTGTGGCGCACCAGCCAGCGCGGCACCGCGCGGATCGGCTTCCGCCGGTAGTCGTGGGAGCCGCACACGCAGGAGGAGCCACCAACGGTGGCTCGGCCGTTGGATACCTATGGGGGACGGTTATGGGCACGGGGGTTTGTGGAACCCGCTGACCGGGTGTCGATGCCTCGGCAGTAATTCAAAGACTTGTCGACAATTATCTCGCGCAGAAGCAACCATCGGGCAATGGCGCCCAGCGGAGCGGCTCGGCCATACTCTGAGAAATGGTTTTCTGCCTGCCACACCAGCACCGGGTCGGAATGGCGTGCCATTCCGACCCGGTGCTGGTGTCCGCCTTCCCACCGGCCGTACCGGCGCTCGGCGCGTCGACTTGACGTTGCTGTCAATGAGGTCGACCGTCGCTGGCGATGACCGGATCGCCGCGCGGCACGCAGCAGACCCATGAGGATCTGCCGGCGGCGATGCGCGACGCCGTGGACGAGTTCGCCCGCCACCTCGCCCAGGCCGACAACCGTTCAGTGCACACCGTGCGTGCCTACACCGGCGATGTGGTGTCCCTGCTCGACTTCGCGAGCCGGCTGGGCTGTGCCCGACCGGCGGACCTCGACATCACCGTCCTGCGCGGCTGGCTCGCCGAGTTGCGCACCGGCGGCGCGGCCCGAACGTCGCAGGCCCGGCGGGCCGCCGCGGCCCGGACCTTCAGCACCTGGGCGCACCGCACCGACCTGCTACCCACCGACGTCGGAGCCCAACTGGCCACCCCCCGGAGCCACCGTGAGCTGCCCAATGTGCTGCGCGCCGACCAGGCCGCGCAGCTGGTGACCGCACCGGGTGACGAACCGGCACCGGTGCTGCTGCGCGACCGGGCCGTCCTGGAACTGCTGTACGCCACCGGCATCCGGGTCGCCGAACTGTGCGGTCTGGACGTCGCCGACGTCGACCGGGCCCGCCGGGTCGTCCGGGTGCTGGGCAAGGGCGCCAGAGAAAGGTCCGTACCCTACGGCGTGCCCGCCGAGCGCGCCGTCGACGACTGGCTGCGCCGGGGCCGGGTGTCGCTGGCCGCGTCCAACAGCGGCGACGCGCTGTTGCTCGGGGCCCGGGGTGGACGGTTGCAGACCACTGTGGCCCGCCGCATCGTGAGCGGCTACGCCCGCGCCGCCGGCCTACCACCCACCAGCCCGCACGGATTGCGGCACTCCGCCGCGACGCACCTGCTCGAAGGCGGGGCGGACCTGCGCGCGGTGCAGGAACTGCTCGGGCACTCCTCGCTGTCGAGCACCCAGCTCTACACCCACGTGTCGACGGACCGGCTACGCGCCGCCTACCGGCAGGCCCACCCCCGCGCCTGAGAACGGCCGGGGCGGCCAACGGCGAAGGAAAAGCCGGCACCGGCCCGTACGATCGAGCCTGTGCCAACCCGAGATCCGCAGCCACCCGCGGCGATCCCCGGCGCCCGGCTGCTGTTCTCTCTGGACCCGGCGGTCGCCTACCTGAACCACGGCTCCCTCGGGGCGGTGCCGGTCGGCGTCCAGCGGGCCCAGCACCGGGTCCGCGAGGAAGCCGAGGCCAACCCGGTCCGGTTCCACAGCCAGGGACTGCTGGACCGGATCGGGCACACCCGGCGGCACCTGGCCACGTTCGTCGGCGCCGATCCCGAGTGCGCCGCGCTGGTCGGCAACACCACCGCGGGAGTTGCCATCGCCCTGCAGTCCATCCGGTTGAGCGGCGGCGACGAGGTGCTGCTCACCGACCACGCATACGGGGCCGTCACCCTGGCGGTGCGGCGCGAGTGCCGGCGGACGGGGGCCACCGCGCGCACGGTCGCCGTTCCGTTGCACGCCGGCGAGCAGGAAATCGTGGACCGGGTCCGCCGGGCGTTGCGCCCCGGCCGGACCAGGTTACTGATCGTGGACCAGCTCACCGCCGCGACGGCGCGGCTGTTTCCGGTGGCGGCGATCGCCGCCGCCGCCCGCGAGCAGGACATCGCGGTGCTGGTCGACGCGGCCCACGCGCCCGGGATGCTCCCGGTCGCGGTTGATGCGCTGGGCGTCGACTTCTGGGTGGGCAACCTGTACAAGTGGGCGTTCGCGCCGCGCGGAACGGCCCTGTTGGCCGTGGCGCCGGCGTGGCGTCGGCGGGTGGAACCGTTGGCCGTGGCCGGGGAACAGGAGGCGGGTTTCCCGCTGTCGGTCGAGTGGCAGGGCACCCTGGACTACTCACCGTGGCTCGCCGCGCCCACCGGGCTGTTCACCCTGCGGACGCTCGGCGTCGAGTCGGTGCGGGCGCACAACGCCGCGCTGGCCGCGTACGGTCAGCGGGTTGTCGGCGCCGCGCTCGGTCTGGCACCGGCCGACCTGCCCCAGCCCGGCGGCCCGGCGGTGGCGATGCGGGTGGTGCCGCTGCCGGCGGGCTTGGCGACCACGGTGACCGAGGCGGTGGCCCTGCGCCAGCACATCGCCGAGAAGCTGGCCACCGAGGTCGCCGTCACCGCGTGGGGCGGCCGGGGGTGGCTGCGGCTGTCGGCCCAGGTCTACAACCGCGCCGAGGAGTACGACCGGCTGGCCGAACGCCTGCCCGGCCTGCTGTACGCGCTCGGCGGGCCCCAACGGTAGAGCGACCGGCCCCAACGGTAGAGCGGCCGGCCCCAGCGGTGGCACGACCGGCCCCAGCGGTGGGACCGCAGGCGACAGTGGCAGCAGCCGCACCCGGCCCAGCCCCAGCAGCGTGAGGGGATCGAGGTACCGCGCGCCTCGGCGCAGTCCCCAGTGCAGGCAGGCGCCGGCGGAACAGCCCGGATGCCCGGTGCCCAGGACACCGAGCGGGTCGCCGGCCCGCACCGGCACGCCGGTCCGCAGGGCAGCCGATACCTCAACCGGCTCGTAGGTGGTGCGCAGCCCGGCGTCATGCGCGATGCTGACCACCCCCCGGCCGGCGATCCGCCCGGCGAAGGCGACCACCCCGGCGCCGGCCGCCCGGACCGTCGCTCCGGGGGCGGCGGCCAGGTCCACGCCCCGGTGACCGGCCAGCCATCGTCGCGCCGGCGGATCGAAGCGACGGACCACGACCGGTGCGGCGTCGAGCGGCCAACGGAAGCCGCGGTGTGGGGCCGGTCGCGCGACGGGCGACCGGACCGACACCCCAGCCGGCCGCACGACGGACGCCGCGACCGACCGACCCCGCGGCGCCTGGTCGGACGGTGTCGCCGGGAGTACCCCGGCCGGGATCAGCGCGAGTGCCAGGACGAGCGTCGACCCGACGCCGGGTGTGCGTAACGTCATACCGCGCAGCGTTGCCGGGGTCCCCGACCGGACGCAACCATCGGCGGTCCGCACCTGTGGACAACAGCCCACTGTGGACAACCACGCTGATGGCTGTCAGCTACCGCCGAAGCCCGACTCGGTGGGCAGGGAGATGTCGGGCTTCTCCAACTCCTCGACGTTGACGTCCTTGAACGTCATCACCCGCACGTTCTTGACGAACCGCGCCGGCCGGTACATGTCCCACACCCAGGCGTCATGCATCTCGACCTCGAAGTACACCTCGCCGTCGGAATTGCGCACGTGCAGGTCCACCTGGTTGGCCAGGTAGAACCGGCGCTCCGTCTCCACCACGTAGGAGAACTGCCGGACGATGTCGCGATACTCCCGGTAGAGCTGCAGCTCCATCTCGGTCTCGTACTTTTCGAGATCTTCCGCGCTCATCGACTCTCGCCCTCCATGGCCCCATCTTCCCCCACCGACGAGGGCAGCCCCGCCCGCTCCCCCGACGCCACGCCGACGGTACTCTCCACCACCGGCCACAGCACCAGCGGCTCGCGCCCACCCGGGTCAGGGCCGCCGCTGGGACGTCGGACCCGTGGCGGCCGGTTCCCGCGACCCGACACCGCCGCCACGTTGACGTACGAGAAGCGGTGTTCCGCGCAGGGCCCGTGCCGACGCAGCGCGTCGCTGTGCTCCCCGGTGACATAACCCTTGTGCTCAGCGAAACCATAGGCGGGGAACCTGCCGTCCAGCTCCACCATCAGCCGGTCCCGGGTGACCTTGGCCAGCACGCTGGCGGCCGCCACGCAGGCGGCGACCTGGTCGCCCTTCCAGACCGCCAGGCCGGGCACGCCCAGCCCGTCGACGCGGAAGCCGTCGGTGAGTACGTAGTCCGGGCGCACCGCCAGCACCGCGAGCGCCCTGCGCATCGCGGCGAGGTTGCACACGTGCAGGCCGCGGGAGTCGACCTCGGCCGCCGGGATCACCACCACGGAGTACGCCAAGGCCCGCTCAACCACGGCGGCGTACACCCGTTCGCGGGCCGCCGGGGTGAGCAGCTTGGAATCGGCCAGCCCGTCGACCTCACCGCGGCGGCCTTCGGGCAGGATCGCCGCCGCCGCCACCAGTGGGCCGGCGCAGGCTCCCCGGCCGGCCTCGTCCGCACCGGCCACCTGCCGGAAGCCGCGGCGTTGCAGGGCCCGTTCCAGGGCGTAGAGTCCGGCCTCGCGGCGGACCACCGTGCGCGGCGGGCTCAGCACGTCAACTCCCCGGCCAGGGCCCGGCGCAGCACCGCCGGCAGGTTGGTGGGGTAGAACCGCTCGGTCGTACGGTCCAACTCGGTGATCTCCCACCAGCGGTCGTCGTCGATCGTGTCCCGCTCGACCTGCTCGAAGCCGGTGGTGTCCAGGCGCCAACCGGCCGCCCGTGCCCCGATCAGCCGGACGAGGAAGAAGTCCTGCTCCTGCCGGTACCACTGGCCGTCGAAGGGGAAGTCCGTCACCTCGTGCCACACCGGGGGCCCCAGGTCGGCCGGAGACACCCGCAGGCCGGTCTCCTCAGCCAACTCCCGGGCCGCCCCCTCGGCGGACGGCTCGGCGGGCTCCAGCCCCCCGCCCGGGGTGAACCAGAAACGTTCACCGGGCCGGCCGGGGTCCGAGCCGCGGAACAGCAGCACCCGCTCGGCCTCGTCGACCAGCAGCACACGGGCGGCGCGGCGCGGCAGAGGCTCGGTCACCCGGCCAAGCTTAGAGGTATCGACCCGGGCCGCCGGGCCCGCCGGTGGCGGTCAGCCCCGCGCGGGTGCCGGCACGCCATCGAACGGGCCGGGCACCGAGAGCCACTTCGCCCGTTTGACCGGCCAGAAGACGACGAACGCCCGGCCGACGACGGACTCCTCCGGAACCGTGGCGAGCTCGATGTTCTTGTTGCTCTGCTGCCAGTGCTCCAGGGAGTCGCCGGAGGCGGACCGGTGGTCACCCATCACCCACAGCCGCCCCTGCGGCACGGTGATGTCGAAGTTCTCGTCGGCGGCCTTGTCCTTGACCCCGTCCGAGCTGTAGAGATACGGCTCGTCCAGGGGGTGCCCGTTGACGGTCAGCCGTTCCTGCGCGTCGCAGCAGACCACCCGGTCGCCGCCGACACCGATGATCCGCTTGATGAAGTCTTCGCCCTCCGGCCCGCTGCGCCAGTCCGTCGGCGCCTTGAACACCACGATCTCGCCGCGTTCCGGGTTCCGGAACTCGTAGACCAGCTTGTTCACCAGCACCCGGTCATTGATGTCGAGGGTGTGCTCCATCGACGGCGAGGGGATGTAGAACGTCTGCAGCGCGAATGCCCGGACGAGCACCGCGACCAGAATGGCCACTCCCAGCAGGATCGGCAGTTCGCGCCAGAACGAACCACGGCGCTTCTCGGTCTGCTCGTCAATCACGGACGCAGCCTACGACGTCGGTGCCATACCAGCGGGCGCGAACGCGCGGATGCGCCCCAAGACAGCAGCATGGGCAACGCCACAGCGAAGCCGTCGGGCGACGCCGGCACGGTCTCCCGCCCGGTCGGCGCGGGCTGAGCCGGGAGCGCGGTGTTGCGCCGGGCGGTCGACGGGACCTGTTGCCAGCTGGGCGGGATGGGCAGCTGTTCCCAGCTCTTCTTCGGCCACACGATCACGAACGCCCGTCCGATCACGTCTTTGATCGGCACCTGTCCCTGGCACCGGGAGTCCTGCGACACCAGCCGGTGGTCGCCCATCACCCACATCTGTCCGGGCCCCACGACCACCTCGGCGAAGCGGCGCGAGCGGCATTCGTTGCCCGGCGGCAGGTCCAGCGGCGAGTTGTCCGCCTCCTGGATGTACGGCTCGTTCACCGGTTGACCGTTGAGCAGGATGCGGCCCTGGGCGTCACAGCAGGAGACCCGGTCACCGGGCAGGCCGATGACCCGCTTGATGAAGTCCTTCTCGCCCGGTCGGCTGACCCCGACCAGGTCGCCGATGGTCCGGCTCAGCTTGGCGGAGAACCCCAGCGGCGCCTCGACGGGCCCCTCGGGGACCCACTTGTCGCCCCGGAAGACGACCACCTCGCCGTGCAGGGGCTCGCGCATGTCGTAGACGACCTTGTTCACCAGCACCCGGTCGCCGACTTCCAGGGTGTGCTCCATCGATCCCGACGGGATGAAGAACGCCTGCACCAGGAAGGTCCGGATCAGCACCGCCAGGCAGAACGCCACCAGGAGCAGCAGCGGCAACTCCTGCCACAGCGGCATCTGTTTACGGCGCATGGGCGCACGCCGGCGGCCTCGTCCGCGTCGCTGAGTACGGGTGCCGCTCATCGTGTCCACGCTACGCATCTCCCCGGTCCCCAGATACAGCGCTACCGCTCGATGCCGCCTCGGAGCGGCCCATCGAGCGGTAGCGAAGATTGTCCCGCCGCCGCGGCCCTCGCCGCGGACGTAGCGTTCGCACCCATCACCGGGGCAAGCTTAGATCGCCCACACCCCTACCGGCGAACGTTGAGCGCGGTGGGAACGGGAAACACCCTGATCAACTGGGCAGCTTCTCCCGCTTTTCCTTGATCTTGGCCTTCTTTCCGCGCAGCTCACGCAGGTAGTAGAGCTTCGCGCGGCGCACCGCACCCCGGGTGACAACCTCAAGCCGGTCGATCAACGGGCTGTTGACCGGGTACGTGCGCTCCACGCCCACCCCGAAGCTCACCTTGCGGATGGTGAAGGTCTCCCGCAGGCCGCCGTTCTGGCGACGGATCACCACGCCCTGGAAAACCTGGACCCGGGAACGGTTACCTTCGACCACCCGGGCGTGCACCTTGAGCGTGTCGCCCGCGCGGAAGTCGGGCATGTCGGTGCGCTGCGACTGGGCGTCGAGAGCGTCCAGCGTATTCATCGCTGCATCCTCGTCGTACTGAAGGCGCACCGGTGCTCGGTGCGCGGGGTGGATGGTGCTGACGCCCCGGGACTTCGTGAGGCGCTCTGGGATCGGGCATCCTCGGGGGGTTGGGGCATCCTCGCAGCCGCCCGCGGCGCGGTCGACTGCGGCAACCCCACTACTTTGCCATATCGGGGGCGCCGACCGGAAATCCGGCCTCGGCCAGCGTCGCGACGTCGCGGCGGTCGAGCCGCTCCGGCGACAGCCCGACCAGCAGGTCCGGCCGGCGCCGGGCGGTCCGCCGCAACGCCTCGTCCCGCCGCCAGCGGGCGATCCGGCCGTGGTCACCGGAGCGCAGCACCTCGGGCACGTCCAGCCCGCGCCATCGGGCCGGCTTGGTGTAGACCGGCGCCTCCAGGAGACCGGCGGTGTGCGATTCCTCGGCCAGCGACTCGGCGTTGCCGAGCACCCCGGGCAGCAGCCGGGTCACCGCCTCCAGGATGACCAGCACCGCCACCTCCCCACCGAACAGCACGTAATCGCCCAGCGACACTTCGGTGACCGGCATCCGGGTCGCGGCGTACTCGACGACCCGCTGATCGATGCCCTCGTACCGGCCGCAGGCGAAGATCAGTTGATCAGCCCGCGCCAGTTCGTGGGCCATGGCCTGGGTGAACGGCGTACCGGTCGGAGTGGGCACGACCAGCCGGACTCCGGGGACGCGGTGCCGGCTACCACCGTCCGGCCGGCTCTCATCCTCCGGCCGGCTTCCATCGTC
>DASVVF010000126.1:0-3824 GCA_036386695.1 Catenuloplanes sp.
GCCCTACTGCCTCGCCGGCAGCGATCCGGCACCGACGCTCTCGATCTGGGAGAGGGCCGTGATGGTCGTCACCGGGAGCAGTAGGGCGGTGAAGACCGCCATCCGGTTGCGCCAGAAGAGCACCATCTCGGTGCGGCCGAGTCGGCTGATCCGGCGAACGGAGAACCGGGCGATGGCCTCGGAGCGGCGGTGCGCGGTCGCGGTTGGTGCGGTCATGCCGAAACCTCCTGTACGGTGCGGGCCGGCCGCGCCGGCGTCGGCGTCGGCGTCGGCGTCGGGTGAGTCTGCTGGGCGACAGCCAGGAACGCCTCTTCCAGCGAGGCGGACCTGGCGTCCAGCTCCCGCAGCTCCACGTGGCGATCATGGGCCCAGGTCAGCAGCGCCGTGAGGGTGGCCTGCAGGGCGTCGGTGTGCAGGGTCAGCCGCTCCCCGGCGGTCAGCCGACCGGGATGGCCCCGGTCGGCGACAACCGCGCCGGGAAGGTCGGGCAGCTGGGCCGCGCCCATCCCGGCGGGTGGCACGAAACTGATCCGGGCGGGATAGGCGGCGACGACCTCGCCGACCGTGCCCGTCGTCACGATCCGCCCGGCCTTCATGATCGCCAGCCGGTCCGCGAGTTCCTCGGCTTCCTCCAGATAGTGGGTGGTCAACAGCACCGTGGTGCCCTCGGCGACCAGTGACCGGATCAGCCCCCAGGTGTTGCGCCGACTCTCCGGGTCCAGTCCGGTGGTCGGCTCGTCGAGAAACAGCACCCGGGGGCGACCGACGATGGCCAGCGCCAGGTCCAGGCGCCGCCGTTCCCCACCGGACAGTTGTTTCACCACCGTGCCGGCGCGGTGGCCCAGGTCCACCAGGTCGAGCGCCTCCTGCGCCGGCCGGGGGTACGACAGCGTGCCGGCCCACATCCGGGCGGTCTCGACCACGGTCAGATCCGAAGGAAAGCCGCCTTCCTGGAGCATCATCCCGATCTGCTGGCGGACGGCCGCCCGCTCGGCCAGCGGGTCGTGCCCGAGCACCCGGACCCGACCGGCGCTCGGCCGGCCCAGGCCCTCCACCAACTCCAGAGTGGACGTCTTGCCGGCGCCGTTGGTCCCCAGCAGAGCGAAGATCTCCCCTCGGGCGACCGAGAAGGAGACCCCCCGGACCGCCTCGAAGCCGTTCGCCCCGCCGTAGCGCCGCCGCAGGTCCCGCACCTCGATGACCTCGCCGGCCTGGTGATCTGTCACGGTCGATGTTCGCGTCATGCCGTTCAGTCTTGGGCAGCGCGCCGCCGGGCTGCAGTGCCGTCGCGCACCGGTTCCGATGCGCCTGTCACCGTCTACCGGTGACAAATGTCAACTCGACCCCGGCCGGTACCCCGGTGGACCCGGTGGCGTCCGGCCGTCCTACCGCCGCGCCGTGCGGCCCGCCCCGGTCGGCCTACCGGCGCGTCAACGCCGCGGCGAGGAAGTCGAACGCGGCCGGGATGACGGTGCTCCAGTACGTGAAGTTGTGCCGGCCGTCGGCGTACCCACCGGCGGCGGGTTTCTCGGGCAGGGCCCGCTGCAGCGCCCGGACGTCGTCGACGAGCCCGTCGTCACGGCCGCACCACAGTCCGACCGGCACCCCCCGCAGCTTGTCCGTGCCGGCGAAGACGTCGTCGCCGGGTTGGACGGCGGGGGAGAGCGCGGCGACCGCGCGGACGAAGCCGGGAAAGGTCTGGGCGAGCAGCAGGGAACCGTAGCCGCCCATCGACCATCCCCACGCTACCCGGCGCGTGGTGTCGAACCCGCGCTCGGCGCACCACGCCGGTATTTCCTCGTGCACCATCCGTTGCGGGTCGTCGGCTCCGGTGGGCCGCCAGGACAACCGGTCGCCGGTGGCGCCGGCCAACACGAACGGCGGGGCTCCGCGGTCGACCGCGTGGCTGAGGAAGCGGCCCAGGCCGAGGCCGGCGAAGTCACGGGCGGTTCTGGAGCCGCCGTGCAGGATCAGGCAGACCGGGAGGCCGCGGCCGTCGCGGTAGCCGGCGGGGACGGCGGTGTAGAAGTCGACGGTGCGGCCGCGGGCGACCGAGGTCCGCTGTTCCAGTCGTTCGTCGCCGGCCGCGGCGGCCGGAATCGTCGGTCGCGCGCCGGCGCCGGGACCGGCGAGGTGGTACCCGGCCCCCGCCATGGCGGCGACCCCGGCGGCGCCGCCGGTGAGGACGGTTCGTCGTCTCATCGGATAACCCTCCGACGCGCTGGCGGTGGACGTGGTGCCCAACGGTTCGGCGCGCGTTGGGTCACGCCGCCCGCTCAGGGTCCCCGACCGGCGGACGTACCAGCGGGGCCCGCGGCGACGGTGACCGCCCCCGGCGGCGGCCGGCGCCCGCCCCCAC
This sequence comes from Catenuloplanes sp., assembly GCA_036386695.1. GTDB lineage: Bacteria > Actinomycetota > Actinomycetes > Mycobacteriales > Micromonosporaceae > DASVVF01. The sequence continues at coordinate 2,360 of DASVVF010000126.1, forward strand.
CGCTCGATCGACATGTGACATGTTGTATCGACCAGGCGTGTCCGCACGGTGACAGCCGTCCCTGATGGAGACACGCCACAGTGGAGGAGGGGCATAGATGGGCAATCGCGCGTTGGCCCGCTGCGGTACGGGGCGATCCGCACGCAGGTTCGGGGTCGGGACCATCGCCACCTGTACGGTCGCGGCCGTGTTGGCGACCACGGCCCCGGCCCCGGCGCAGGCCGCACCGGACAACCTTCCGTTGAAGGGCGCCGCCGATGTGGTGGCGACCAACGACCGGGTCTTCGTCAGTGGCGGTCGCCGATCGACCGCGATCGTCGTCACCGACGCCGCCGGCAAGCTGGTGACGACGATCGACGGCCTGGCCGGGCCCACCGACCTGCTGCTCAGTGCGGACGGCGAAACGGTCTTCGCGGCGCTACACTCCGGCGGGGTGGTGCTGGCGATCGATGCCCGGTCACTGGAGACGAAGGCCCGCTACGACGTGCTCGCCTGCGCCAGTTCGCTGGCCCAGTCCGGGCACTGGTTGTGGGTCGGTTACGGATGCGGCGGTTCGTACGGCAACATCGCGAGCATCGACCTGCGCAGCGGCGCGGTACGGGCCAATCTGCTGCCGGCCAGGACGGTGTACGAGGCGCCGGCGCTGAGCGCCCCGGCGAAGAATCTGAACATACTGCTCGTGGGCGAGAAGGCGATCAGCCCGGCCTCCCTGTACGTGTACGCGGTGTCGGCGGACGGCTCGCTGACGGAGGTGCGGGAGAACCCGCACGGGGCGGTGGGGTCGAACCTGCGGGATGTCGCCGCCACCGCTGACGGCTCCGCCGCGATCGTCGCCGCCGGATGGCCGTACCGGCTGCAGGAATTCCGGACCGACGACATGGGCGCGCCGAAGCGGGTCTTCGAGACGGGTGCCTATCCGAACGCCGTCGAGCTGTCGCCGGACGAGCGGTGGGTGGCCGGCGGCTCGTTCAACTGGTACGACCCGGAGATCTTCCTCTTCGAGCGGGACGGCACGTTCGACAGCTCGTTCCGCATCGGTGGCGGCCGCGCCACCCTCCCGGAGGGAGCCCTGGCCTGGTCGCCCGACAGTCGGCGGTTCTACGCCGTCGCCTGGGACGAGAGAGCCAATCCGCCGGTCGCGCCGAGCCTGCACGTGTTCACCGTCACCGCTGACACCGCCACCTCCTGACACCTCACCGGCGGTTCCGGGTCGCCCGTGGCACGCCGGGCGACCCGCCCCCGCCGGCGGCGCGGCTGGGGGCTGGGCTGGGGCTGGGGCTGGGGCTTCAGGCGGCGGGCCGGGCGGTGATCTCCATGCCGGCCGCCCGCAGCCGTTTCACCAGCGCGTCGCCGATGCCGGTGGCCGGGGTCAGGACGCCACCGGCAGAGGCGGGCAGCTCGGCGCGGTCCAGGACCAGCGCCAGCGCCGCCTCGCCGATCATGACCGCGGTGGCGGCGTAGCCGG
>DASVVF010000127.1:0-3445 GCA_036386695.1 Catenuloplanes sp.
AGCCGCAGCCGTACCCCCTCCCGGGCCATCTCGTCGGTCAACATCCGCCCCACGTGCTCACCCAACGGGCGGGTCATCGCGTACGGCTTGGCGTCGATCAACACACACTCGCGGGCCAGCGACCGCACCGCCGAGGCCACCTCGGATCCGGTCAGGCCGGCCCCGATCACCGCCACCCGGTTGGCGCGGCGCAGGTCGGCGCGCAACGCCCAGGCATCGGCCAGCCGGTAGAGCACATGCAGCCCGGGCGCACCGAGCGGCCAGCCATCCGGTGGCCGGGCGTGTCCGCCGGTGGCGATCACCAGGCCGTCGTACCCGTAGTTTTCCCCGGTGTCGGTGTGCACGGTGCGCCGGGCGGTGTCCAGGTGCACGGCGCGCCGACCCAACTGCCACGTCACGTCGGTGCCCTCGGCCACCGGCAGGGCGACGTCGGCCGGCCGCTGGTGACCGGTGAGGACACCCTTGGCGCAGGCGGGGCGGTCGTACGGGGCACCGGTTTCGTCGTGCAGCACCACCAGTTCGCCGGCGAAGCCGTGCCGCCGGACCTCCTCGGCGGCGGCGACCCCGGCCCGGCCCCCGCCCACCACCAGGATCCGGTCGAACCGTGCGGCGGCCCGCCGGATCATCGCCGACCGCCGCGCCGGCGGTGCAGACCGGTGACCGTGGCACCGGCCCCCGTGGGCGGGCCGGATTCGGCGGGATCCATCGGGGTCAGGACGGTGCCGGGCAGCCGGCCGACCGAGATCGCCCGGGCCGGGCAGACCGCCACCGCCCGGAACACCGCCTCCAGCTGCTCCAGTTCCACCGACGGGCGGTACGACAGCCGCCCGTCGGTGCGCAGCACGAACACCTCCGGTGCCTCCTGCTCGCAGAACCCGAAGCGGGCGCATCGGCGTACGTCGACGTCGACGCTCACCGTCGCCCCCGGCGGCCGGCCGCCGAGGTGGTCGCGGACGGTGGCCAGCAGCCGGCCCGCCCATCCGGTGGTGCTCGCCCAGAGTCCGACGGTGACCAACCAGGACATCAACACGCTCGTCCAGACCCAGGTCGGGCCGACATCGGAACCGGCGACCAGGACGTGCGCGACCAGCAGCAGAAAAGCGAGGTGGGTCAGGACGTGCAGACCACGCCACCGGCGGTAGCCGAGGCGGCGCTGGATCAGGATGGAGAGCGCGGCGGCCGTCATGACCTCCAGGGCCACCACCCCGAAGCCCAGGCCGAGACGGTCAGCGGAGTTCAGGAACGGCACAAACTGGTCAACCAGGCGCACCGGGCCCGCGGGCACCGCCAGCTGGCTGAAGGCGTGGACCGCGCCGAGGGTGAGTCCGATCAGCGCTACGGTCTGGTGAATTCCGTAACTCGTGGCGTGCCGCAGCCGGGTCGTTGCCCAACCGTTACGCAGGATCAGTCCCCACACCACGGCGAGCCAGAGAAGAAAGAAGGAAAGGAATCCGACGGCGGCCGCTACTATATGTACACTCTCGGCCGCGCTGCGCACTCGCCGCCTCCATTCGGTCTCCGCCGAGTAGGGGATCGACGGCAATTATTCAGCAAACTAGGGTCTGCCGTGACGCACTGTCAAGCTCGGTGAGATATTTTCCATCAGCTTCCTGACCTGGGCTTTGAACCCCCAGCATCAGCCGAACGGCTGATGCCTAAGCCCTGCGACAGGCAAACATAATTTCTTCATAAGTTGCACCTAAGAGTTTCCTATTTCTTGCGGCCAACCGTTGCCGCTTATCCAGGGCCCTCCTACCTTTGTTTCAGCGGCTCCAAGGTGGCGGCCGTTGTGCAACTGCACCGACGTGGGAGGTGACGAGATGATTGCCGTACGCCCCTCGCGCCGGCACACCCGCTGGCTAGTTGGCATCGTCTCAGCGGTATTTGTGGGCCTGGTCGCGACGTCTGGCCCGGTCATGGCCGCACCCGGGCCGGGTGGGGTCGAGGTGCCGGAGAATCCGGCGGTCGACACGCCGTCCGGGCCGCTGACGGCCGCCGATCGTGACTTCGTGACGAAGGTGCGACTCGCCGGCCTGTGGGAGATGCCCGCCGGTCAGATGGCCGTGGAGAAAGGCTCCAACAAGCGCGTCGTGGAGATCGGCGAGATGATCGCCGCCCAACACGGAAAGCTCGACCAGCTGGCGCGGGACGCGGCCAAGAAGCTCCGGATGGGCCTGCCGAACGAACCCAACGCCGACCAGCAGGTGTGGCTGGGCGAGATGCAACGGGCCTCGGGCCCCGAGTTCGACCAGGTCTTCGTGGACCGCCTCCGGGCGGCCCACGGAAAGATCTTCCCGGCGATCGCCAACATCCGGTCCGGCACCCGCAACGACGTGGTGCGCAAACTGGCGCAGGAAACCAACCAGTTCGTGCTCACCCACCTCACTCTGCTGGAAAGCACCGGACTGGTGGACTACGGCTCGCTGCCGCGGCCGCCGGACCCGGGCACCCAGGCCGCTACGAAGCCGACTGTCGACAGCCCCCTGCTGGCCGCCGCCCAGGCGAGCGGCAACGCCGGCGGGGCCAACGGATCAATCATCTGGGTCGTGCTCATCGCCGCGCTGGTCGCCGGCGTCATGAGCGCCATCCGCCTGCTGCGTCCCCGATGACCGGGACGGCGTAGTAGGCCACCCCCACCCCAACGCTTCGACCGCCGGCCTGGCCGGTGCACCGAACCGGCCACCCCCTGGCCGACGCCCCTCCCTGCCGGCGGCTGCGCTATGGCGCCGCCGGCAGGAAAGAAAGAAAGGTTGTGCCCATGCGAAGGTCGAAATACCGTCGCGCTTCGACGTCCTCAGGACGGAACCGCCGGATCGGCGCCGCAGTGGCGACCCTGGTGGCATTCGGCGGCCTCATCACCGTCACCCAGGTCTCGAACGCCGCCGACAACCGCACGGCTGCGACCCGCGCACGTCCGCCGTCGAACACCTGCTACGCCACCGGCGGCGGCCGCGTCCGCAACTACGTCGATGACGGCGCCAACATCAAGAAGGCTTCGGACTGCACCTTCACCGCCGAATCGCTGGCTCGCGGCGACCGCAACGGAGAGCAGGACCGCAACAGGCAAGGCCAGAACCAGCAGAACCAGCAGGGCGGTCAGCAGGGCCAGCAAGGCGAGCAGGGCGGCCAGCAAGGCGAGCAGGGCGGCCAGCAGGGCCAGCAGGAGAACGGCCAGAACCAGAACGAGCAGCAGGGCAACAACAACAACGAGCAGGGCAACAACAACGAACAGGGCAACAACAACGAGCAGCAGGGCAACGAGAACGAGCAGCAGGGCAACGAGAACGAGCAGGGCAACAACAACCAGGGCAACAACGACAACAACGGTCTGGACATCCTGGCGAACAACTGTGACAACAGCCAGTTGGACGCGCATGACGGCTTCCAGAACGGCAACCGGTGCGTGAGTACCGCGTTCGGTGAGGTCGGGGCGGCGAACCGGAAC
>DASVVF010000128.1:0-13808 GCA_036386695.1 Catenuloplanes sp.
CGTACTGCTGATGGACGAACCCTGCTCGGCGCTCGACCCGACGTCGACGCGACGCATCGAGGAGACCATCGGCGAACTGGTCGCCGACGTCACGATCGTGATCGTCACCCACAACATGCAGCAGGCGGCCCGGGTCTCGAACCAGTGCGCGTTCTTCCTGGCCGAGCAGGGCACGCCCGGCGTGATCGTCGAGCACGGCCCGACCGCGGCGATGTTCGACAGCCCTCAGGACCGCAGGACCAACGACTACGTCAACGGGCGTTTCGGCTAGCCGCGTGCCGTCGGCGACCACCCCCCACCCGACAACGAAGGAAGTGTGAAACGCGTGCGACCTCCCTCCTGCCCGCCGCGGCGGATGGCCGGCCTGCTGGCCGCGACGACCATGGCCAGCACGGTGCTACTCGGTGCCGCGGCCCCGGCGCGGGCCGCGCCGTTGGGCACGCTGGCCATCAGCCCAGCCGCCGGAACGATCACCGCGAAGCCGGCCTTCGCCGCCGCCACCACCAGCGCCGGCTGCCCCCGGACCCACGGTCAGAATGTCCGGCTCAAGGCCGGGCGGGTGGGCGGTCCGTACACCAACCTCGCCCCGGCCGGTGGCGACGGAACGTACGGCAACGGACCGTTCACGGTGGCGCCGGACCGGGAGCTGACCAGGGCGTTGGGCGCCAGCCCGGCGAACGGTGACTACGAGATCGTGGTGGAGTGCCTCGGTGAGACCACCGGCCAGCACCCGGACCGGTTCCTCACCACGATCACGGTCACCGGACCGAACTGGGTGGTCAAGGGAGCCGAGCCGCCTCCGCCGGCCACCCCCACCACGACCACGCTGGCGGTCACCCCGGCCGGACCGGTCAACACCGGTGTGGCCGTGACGCTGACGGCGACCGTGAATCCGGCGGCGGCCGCGGGCTCGGTGACGTTCACCCGGGGCGGTGCGGCCCTGGGCACGGCACCGACGTCCGGTGGAGTCGCCACCCTCACCACCACCGACCTGCCGGCCGGCGGCCACACCCTGAAGGCGGCCTTCGCCGCCGCCGACGCGACCCGGTACGCCGGCTCGGTGTCCACGGAGGTCGCCCTCACCGTGAACGGGCCGCCCGGCGGCGCCGGCCACCAGCAGGAGATCACGACCACCGTGGCGCCCGGAGACCTGTCGCTGACCGTCGCCGGCACCGCCGTCACCCTGGGCGGCGGCACGATCGGCGGCCAGGCCACCGGAGACCTCAACAAGGCCAAGGTCACCGACCAGCGCGGTACCAACGCCGGCTGGGAGCTGACCGGCCAGGTCGAGCAGTTCACCACCGCGGCCGGCGGTGTCATCCCCGCCAACCAGCTCGGCTGGGACCCGACCGTCACCAAGGTGCAGGGCTCCGGCACCGGCGTACCCGGCGCCAAGCTGACGCCGGGCACCGGGCTGGGCCAGCCCAAAACCCTCTGCCGGTCCGGGACCACCGGCAGCGCCGGGGTGTACGAGTGCGGCGCGAAGCTCACCCTCGGCATCCCGGACACCACCGCACCCGGCACCTACACCGCCACCCTGACCCTGACCCTGGCCTGAGCACCCATGACCACCCACCGATGTCGACCGGTCGCCACCGCGCTGGTCGCCGGCTTCGCGGCCCTGTTCCTGGTCGGACCCGCACCGGCGTACGCCGCGGACGACGAGCTGCGCTGGGCCGTCCAACCGTCCGGCCCGCAGGGCCCGGGGGAACGCAGCCGGTTCGGCTACGATCTCGCCCCGGGCCAGCGACTCGACGACCGGGTGGCGATCACCAACCTGTCGCGCCGTCCACTGACCTTCACCGTGTACGCCACCGACGCCACCACCACGACCGACGGCTCGTTCACGCTGCTGCCGGCCAGCCGGCCGGCGACCGACGCCGGGGCGTGGATCGGGCTGCCCCGCAAACAGCACACGGCCCGGCCCGGGCAGCGGATCGTGCTGCCCTTCCGGCTGACCGTGCCGGCGAACGCCACCGCCGGTGACCACGCCGCCGGCATCCTGGCCTCGGTCGTCGAACGGCGGGTGGACGGGCAGGGCCAGCAGGTGAACGTGGACCGGCGGGTCGCCGCCCGGGTCTACCTGCGGGTCACCGGGCCGGTGCGGCCGGCGGTACAGATCACCACGGTGCGGACCGCCTTCGACAACCCGCTGCTGCCGTTCGCCCGGGGACCGATGACGGTCACCTACCGGGTGCGGAACACCGGCAACGTCCGCGTCACCGGCGCCCTGTCGGTGCGGGCCACCGGGCTGTTCGGGGTCCCGCTGTCCGGCACCGGGCGCCGGGAGCTTCCCGACCTGCTGCCCGGCGCCGAGGTGGAGTTGGCTCAGCGGGTCGACGGGACCTTCCCGGCGGGCCTGGTCACCGGTTCGGTGGCGCTCGCCGCCGCCGACAGGGTGGGGCGGCTGCCGACGCAGACCCGCGCCGCTGCGGTGTGGACAGTTCCGTGGACCTTTGTCCTGGTCCTGACGCTCATGGCGGTGCTGGTGGGGGTGCGGGCCCACCGCCGGCGGCGCGCGACCGCTCGGGCCGGTGCGCCAGGACCCGGGCCGGTCCGCGTACCCTCATCGGGTCATGACTGAAGCGAAGGGTGGCGGCTTCCCCCGCCGTGATGCCGACGGCCGGCTGGCCACCATCGGCGACCTGCTCGGGCTCGCCCTGGCCGGCCTGGTGGTCGGCCTGCTCGCCCTGTTGATCTTCGACGGCGGGTTCGCGCTGTTGGGAATCGGTGAATTCGGCCGGGCCAGCGGCTGGATGGCGGCGGTGCTGCCGGCCTGGTTGTTCGTCGAGGATTTCCGCGCCGCCGGCTACGGCGCGGTCCGGGTCGCCGCCGCCGTGGTCGCCGCGGCGGTCGGGGTGTCCGCCGGCCTGCTCGTCGCGGGCCTGCTGCGGGACCTGCCGCCGCTGGCCGGTGGGGCCGGCGGGGCCGCCGGCTTCGTCCTCGGGTACGCGTTGGTCTGGTTCTACGGCGTCCGGTGGCTGGGCCGCCGGGCGGGCTGAGTGGAGACGGGAATGAGTCCGGCAGTCAAGTACACCCTGGGTCGACTGGGCCTCTTCCTCGTGGTGCTGGCGGCGCTGTTTCCGGTGCCGCTCAACATCTTCGTCAAGCTCATGTTGGCGCTGGTGTTCTCGGCGACCCTGTCGTTCTTCCTCCTGCGCACCTGGCGCGACCAGATGGCCCAGCAGCTCGCCGACGCCGCCGAGCGCCGCCGGGCGCAGAAGGCCCGGCTGCGCGCGGCGCTGGCCGGCGACGACCAGGCCCCCACCGGTACGGATGCCCCGGGCGTAGGCCCCGCGGGCACCGGCCCGGCGTCGGCGGACCCGCCCGGGGAGGACCGCGGCCGGTAGCCGTGTCGTCGTCGCCGGTGACCTGCCGCGCCCACGTCAGCATCGGGCATGGCACCTGGTCCGGGCACTGCGCACACCGGCCCGTCCTGCGGTCCGGGTCCGGCCCTTCGGCGTGCTGGGCCACCACCCGGCGGGCCGCCCAGACCACGAAGTCGGGGGTGAGCGGCCCCTCGTCGGCCGAAGTCACCGCCGGCCCCCGTTGCCCCTGAACCGCTGCGCCGGGGTCATCAGCGGGCGGTCAACGGCTGGCAGCGGCATTGTCGGGGCGTTCCACACCGGCCCGTCATTGCGCCGCGCCAGGTCCAGGATGCGCTGCCGGGCGGCCAGGTGCGCGGTGACCTGGAGGGCCTGAGCGGCGGCCTCAGCCGCCTGCCGCCCGCGACGGCGACAACGGCGGCGACCACGACAGCGGATGAAGGACAGCAACCCGGTCCACGTCATGCATTGAGCGTTCTCTGACGGTCGCTGATCCGCGCCGGCAGCTGAGGCGTCATTCCGGCGTCAGCAGGGGCGTCATTTCGAGGGCATTCGGAGCTACGCTGGCGGGATGACCACAGCCAACGCGACGCTGCGGGCCGTACGCATCGGGATGTTGATGAGCCAGGACGACTTCGCCCGGGCGATCCGGGCCGCCGGCCAGCGGACCGGCGTACCCAACGAGGCCAACAAGCGGCTCGTCCAGCGGTGGGAGTCCGGCGGCATCGCCTCGCCCCGACCCGTCTACGCCCGTGCCCTGGAGGTCGTCACCGGGCTGCCGATCGCTTCGCTGGGATTCACGGTGTCGGTGCCGCAGGCGCGGGTGTCCGGCGACGGGCAGGGCGGGCACGACGTCGAACCCGTGGCAGCCACGGTGCGCCCCACCTCGCCGGCCCCCGTCCCTACCGGGAACTACTCCGGCGTCTGGCTGAGCCGCTACGAGTTCTACTCCAGCGGCCGGGACAGCACCTTCACCGGGGAACACCACGTCGTGGTACTTCAGCACGGCGACCGGCTGACCGTGCGATCCCTGCCTGGCTCGGCGCTCTCGTCCCTGACGATGGACCTCACCGTTGACGGGCCGGTCGTGACGGGAACGTGGGTCGAGCAGACCGAGCAGGCCGGCTATTACCGGGGTGCCCGCTACCACGGCGCGATGCAGCTGCTCGCTGAGCCGACGGGTCGCCGGATGCGCGGCAAGTGGCTGGGCTTCGGCAAGGATCTCGATATCAACTCCGGACCGTGGGAGCTGGTCTTGCGCGACGCGTCCACCAGGCGGGCCACGCTCGACGCCGACAACCGGCGGCCCGCCGCTGACCAACCCGGGGAGTAGACCTGTGGGGGTCGGGTGGGAACGTCAGTCGGTTGCGCCGGACTCGCGGAGGGAGGCGCCGAGTTCGCCGACGAGCCGACGAGGATGACGGCGCCACCACCACATGTCGTGGGGATCGAATCGGTTGACTCGGTAAAATGGCGACAGGGCTCGGCCGTCGTCGAAGACGGTGGCGGTCCGGAAGCGGTCATCGAGATCTTTGATCTGTGGAGTCCAGATCGCGCTTACCCGCTCGGTGAGGAGCGGCCACGCTTCGTGGACCCAGTTTCGGCTGTGGAGCTCGTTGATGTACTCCTCGACCATGTCGTCGTAGCCGGCCTCGACCTCGGCCACGAGCCGGGCCCACTTGTTGATCATCTCGTCGACGGTGAACGCCTTGCGCCAGCCGCGTTGACGCAGCACCTCGCCGGCGGCCGGTTCGCTGTGCGGCTCCATGGTTGCCAGACCCGCATGGCCTGGAGCTGCGGAGCATCCGCCTTGCCACCCGGGTCAGCCGGTTGCCGGCGAGGTGAGCTGCTGGAGTTTGCTGCGGGCCCGGTCGGCGTCCGGGTGGGTGAGTTCGCCGAGCATCCGCAGGGCGTGTGACCAGGCCTGCCGGGCGGCGTCCCGGTCACCGGCGGCCTGGTGGGTGTCACCCAGGTTGATCAGGCTGGTCGCCGCCTCGTAGCGGGCGCCGAGTTCGTCGTACAGCGTGATGGCCCGCTGGTAGCAGGCCGTCGCCCGCGGATGGTCGGCCAGTTGGTGATGGGCGTAGCCCAGGCTGTCCCAGGCGGAGGCCTCCCCGAAGCGCTCGCCGGCCTCCCGGTGCAGCGCCTGGGCCTGCCGGCAGGAGTCGATGGCCGCCAGGTGGTCGCCGCGGCGGGTCTGGCACCAGCCGATCGCGTTCAGGGCGTAGGCCTGTCCGGACGCGTCGCCGGCAGCCCGGTACAGGTCGAGCGCCCGTCGTGCGTGGTCGAACGCCTCGGCGTGCCGGTCCTCCAGCTCCAACAGCCGCCCCAGGGTGAAGTAGCTGCGGGCCTGTCCGAGCAGGTCGCCGACGCGGATGAACAGGTCCAGGGCGTGCTGGTGGTGCGGCCACGCGTCGCCGTACCGGCCCAGCGAGGCGTACGCGAAACCCAGCGCGCGGCAGGCGTGGGCCTGCGCGGCCAGGTCCCCGACCCGCTGCGCGGCGGCGAGCGCGGTGCGTTGCAGGACGATGCCGTCGGGCCAGTAACCGGTGCGCTGGAAGTAGGTCGACGCGGCGGAGGCCAGCTGCCAGGTATGGGTGTCGAAGCCGGCCGCGGCGGCCTCTTTCACGGCTGCCACCAGGACCGGGGATTCGACGTTGAACCAGGTCAGCGCGCCTTCGTAGTCGCTCAGCTGCTCCGGGGTGACTCCCGGCCGGGGCGCGTCCAGGGGGATGGCCGGCCGTCCCGGGTGGATCAGCACGGCCGCGGTGCGGGCCGTCCAGACGTAGTGGTCGAGGACCCGGTGGACGGCCCCGCGCCGGTCGGCGGCGGAGTCGTACGTCGCGGCCTGTTCCGTCGCGTAGGCGCGCAGCAGGTCGTGGAAGACGTACCGGCCGCTGACGTGTTCGTTGAGCAGGTGGGCGTCGGTGAGCTCGGCCAGCAGGGTGCGCACCCGCCGTGGCGGCAGACCGGCCAGACCGGCCGCGGCGGGCGCGCTGATGTCGGGTCCCGGATGCATGGCGAGCAGCCGGAACAGCCTGGCCGCATTGGCACTGACGGCCTGGTACGACCAGGAGAACACCGCGCGGATGTCGGTGACGGTGTCCTGGCCGGCGAACGCGTCCAGGTGGCTGTCGGTGTCGCCCAGATCGTCGGCGAGGACGGCGAGCGGAAAGGTGGGATGCGCCGCGGCCCGGGCCGCCATGATCACCAACGCCAGCGGCAGCCGCGAGCTGACACTGATGAACTGGTCCACCGGTCGCGGTTCGGCCGCCATCCGCTCGGGGCCCAGGCGGTGTGCCAACAGGTCGCGCGCCTCGTCCACGGTCAGCAGGTCCAGGGTGAGGGGGTGGGCGCCCTCGGTGGCGATCAGGCCGGTGAGCTGGTTGCGGCTGGTGACCACCACCAGGCAACCGGCGGCGCCGGGCAGCAGCGGTCGCACCTGCTCGGCGTCGCGGGCGTTGTCCAGCACGATCAGCACCCGCCGGTCGGCGAGCACGCTGCCGAACAGACCGACCTGTGCGTCCTGGTCGGCGGGAATGCCGCGCGCCGGTACGTTGAGCGCTGCCAGGAATCCGCGGACCGCCTCCGCCGGGGTCACCGGGATGCCGCCGGGGTGGAATCCGCGCAGGTTGACGTACAGCTGCCCGTCCGGGAACCGGGGCCGTACCCGGTGCGCCCAGTGCACCGCCGCCGCGGTCTTGCCGACCCCCGCCGTCCCGGAGATGACCACAGTGGTCGGTCGCCCACCCGCCCTGGCCAGCACCGCGTCCAGGGCCGCGTGGGTGGCCCGGCGGCCGCTGAAGCGGTGGACATCGCGCGGCAACTGGGCCGGGTCCCGGGTGGCCGGGTCAGGGGTGGCCGCGGTGGCCGGGGCCCGGTCGGGAGCGGTGGCGGGTCCGGTGGCCGGGGCCGGGTTTGAGGTGGTGGCGTCCGGTCCGGTGGCTGTCGGGCCGGCGGTGGCCGGGTTCCGTTGGGTGGCCGGGTTCCGTTCGGTGGTCACGTTCGGTTCGCTGGCCCTCGCGGGGGGCGGTGCGGCGGAGTCCAGGTCCGGGCCGTCACGCAGGACCTGCTGGTGCATGGCCCGCAGCGCGGCACCGGGTTCGACGCCGAGTTCCGCTACCAAGCGCTGGCGGGCGGCCGCGTAACAGCTCAACGCTTCGGCGGTGCGCCCGGCGGCGTGCAGGGCCCGCATCAGCTCGGCGACCAGCGGCTCGACCAACGGGTGCGCGGCCACCAACTCGGCCACCGGCCCGACCACCGCGCCTGGGTTGCCGTTCTGGACCTCGGTCCGTGCCCACGCCACCACCACATCGAGGCGCTGTTGTCGTAACCGCTCCCGAACCGCGGTCGCCCACGGTGTGCCCAGGCCGGCGAGCGCCTCGCCGCGCCACAGTCCCAGTGCCTCGCGCAGCAGGCCAACCCGTTCCGGGACGTCCCGGGCCGGGTCGCGGCCCTGCTCGGACAGGAAGCGGAAGCGGTGCAGGTCCACCCGGCCGGGGTCGATGTCGAGGGAGTATCCCCCCGAGCGGTGCACCAGGCTGCCGACCGGATCGCCCGCCGCGCCGGCCGTCTCCAGGAGCCGCCGGATCTTGGCTATGTGGGTGTGCAGGGTCCGCCGGGCGCGATCGGGCGGCGTGTCCCCCCACACCCGGTCCACCAGGACGTCCACCGGCACCACCCGTGGGGCGTCGACGACCAGGGCCGCCAACACCGCACGTTGCTGGGGTCTACCGACGCCGACCGGATGCCCGGCGACCAGCGCCTCCACCGGACCCAGTACCTGGAACTCCACAACCAACTCCCGCAACGGTGACGACCTGACACGCCGCCATCGCAGGCGGTCGCCACATTGCCCGTCGCCCCGCCGGGGAAGCCCCCCGTCCCGCGCGGGTGATCGGCGGTGGTCGACGGCCCGGCTGTTGACAATACGTTGACATGTCGAACTACGTCACCGCGCGATGCTCAGCCCGGTACGAAGCGCGGCTCAGCGGCCGGACCCGGCACCGGTGGCGGGACGGGATCGCCTGGCCGCGCGCCGGGCCGGTGCCACGGCGGTAGCGTCGGGGAGGGCGGTACGGGGGATCGCCGGGGTATCGGCGGGCAGTGGCCGGATCGGCGCGGCGGGGGCAGCATCCCCGCCGTAGCGCCGCGCCGATCCGGCCCAGCACTATGACCACATTGGCATGGACGATGAGCGACATCGATATTGCGGTAACCGCCCCGGGGGTGGTGCAGTGGCTCAACACTTCTGTTGACCCCTCCCAACCCCCGGAGGTTCGTCCATGAGAGTTCGCGTCCCCGCTGGACTGGCCCGGCGCGCCGCCGTGATCGCCGTCAGCGCCGCCGTCGGATTGGCCACCGTCGCCGCCGGCACCCTCACCGCCACCCCGGTGGCCGCGAAGCCCGATGCGCCGACGGCCGACCGGACCCCCGGCCAGTACCAGGTTTTCGACGCCCGGGACCTCGTCCAACGCAACGTCGTCGCCGGCACCGGAGCGGCCATCGACGATATTGAGCACGGGGTGCTCACCGTCACGGCGACCGCCGCCGAGGCCGCGGCGATCCGGGCGTTGGGTTTCCGGGTCGAGGCCGTGGCGGCCCCCGGTGCCCGGTCCGCACCGGGGGTGGACGCGGCGCCGGATCTGGACTTCCCGAGCCGCGACGCGGCGTTCCACAACTACGCCGAACTGACCGCGGCGGTCAACAAGGTGGTCGCCGATCACCCGACCCTGGCCCGCAAGGTCAGCATCGGCCGGTCCCACGAGGGCCGCGACCTGATGGCCGTGAAGATCTCCGACAACGTGGCCACCGACGAGAACGAGCCGGAGATCCTGTTCAACGCCCAGCAGCACGCCCGTGAGCACCTGACCGTCGAGATGGCGGTCTACCTGCTGAACCTGTTCACCGACGAGTACGCCACCGACCCCCGGGTGCGCACCATCGTCAACAGCCGCGAGATCTGGATCGTGCCCTCGGTCAACCCGGACGGCAGCGAGTACGACATCGCGACCGGTTCCTACCGTTCCTGGCGCAAGAACCGGCAGCCGAACACCGGTTCCCAGTACATCGGCACCGACCTGAACCGCAACTGGAGCTACCAGTGGGGCTGCTGCGGCGGCTCGTCGGGCAGCACCTCGTCACTGACCTACCGGGGGCCGGCGCCCTTCTCGGCGCCGGAGACCAACGCCCTGCGCAACTTCGTCAACAGCCGGGTGATCGGCGGAGTGCAGCAGATCAAGGCGAACATCGACTTCCACACCTACAGCGAGCTGGTGCTCTGGCCGTACGGCTACACCACGGCGAACACCGCGACCGGGATGAGCCTGGACCAGTCCGACACCTTCGCCGCCCTGGGTCGGCGGATGGCCGCCACCAACCGCTACACCCCGGAGCAGGCCAGCGACCTGTACATCGCCGACGGGGGCAGCATCGACTGGATGTGGGGGGCGCACAAGATCTGGGCGTACACCTTCGAGATGTATCCGACCAGCTCGTCGGGGGGCGGCTTCTATCCGCCGGCGTCGGTGATCACCCGGGAGACCACCCGGAACCGGGAAGCGGTGCTGATCCTCTCCGAGTACGCCGACTGCGCGTACCGGATCATCAACAAGCAGCTCACCTACTGCTGACGCGGACCGCACCCGCCGGCCCTGGGGCGTACCCCGGGGCCGGCGGGTGCGGCGGTTCAGCGCAGGCTGAGCAACTGTTGCCGCCGGCCGGTGCCGCGACCGGGCTGATGTCCCGGTGGAGGTCCAGCGACCGGGCTGATGTCCCGGTGGACGCCCAGCGCCTGCCACGGCTGGTTCACGACGCGGTCGGTCCCTCCCGGTCGCCTATCCCGTTGAGGCGGGCACGGGCCGCGCGGGCGGCATTGAAACATTGTGTCGCTCGCTCCGCCGCGTGCCCGGCGACGGCCCGTGCCCTGGCCGCGCGCACCTGGGCTTCACGGGCATAGATCAGAAGGGAAGACAGCCGGGCGGCTCTGTCAGCATCGCGCATGAGGGCCAGGATTCCGAATAGACCATCTCGGAGCCGGCCAGATGCCGAGGGCGATGACGGATTGTTGCTGGGTCAACCATACGTCGGGTGCTGCCGCGCCGCTGCGTGAGACTGAGGCCCCCGCATTCTCCGGCCGCGGGCCGGACCTTCGACGCCGCCCCGGCGGGAGCGGCCGGCAAAGGGTTTTCCCGGCCGGCCGGTCTCCTCGCCGCCGGTGACGCGGCGCACCCGGACGCCGTGGTCGCCCGGCCGGGGATGGGCCGTGCGCTACGGTGCCTTTTGACCGCGTCTCAGCGAAGCCGGTGCGAACCCGGCGCTGTCCCGCAACTGTGATGCCTCCGCCTCGCCGCGACCCCCGTCCGGGTGTCGCGACCGTCGTGAGCTGGGGGTTCAGCCAGGTCGCCTCGGGCGCGGTCGCGATCAGCGCTCTCGGGGAAGGGCGCCTCGCGGACGGACTCGACGTCCTGTCGGCGAGCACGCTACCTCGTCCGACAGGAGGACCAGTGACAAGACGTACCCGCATGGTGATGGCCGCGGTTTTCGCGGTCACCACCGCCCTGACCGGCGGCTGCGCCGGCACCGGCGGCGATTCCGCCGCACCCACCGCCGCCCGGAGCAGCTCCGCCGCGGCGTACCCGGTGACGGTGGGGGCGGTGACGCTGGCCAGGCAACCCACGAAGATCGTCGTGTTGTCGCCCAGCGCCACCGAGATGCTGTTCGCCATCGGCGCCGGCCCTCAGGTCACCGCCGTGGACGACAACTCCAACCACCCGGCCGGGGCGCCGAAGAGCGACCTGTCCGGCTTCAAGCCGAACGCCGAGGCGATCGCCGCGAAGAACCCGGACCTGGTGGTGCTCTCCAACGATTTGAACAAGGTCGTCGAGCAGCTCACCAAGCTCAAGATCCCGGTCTTCATGACCCCGTCGGCGACCACCCTGGACGACACCTACCGCCAGATCACCGACCTCGGCGCGCTCACCGGGCACCCGGCCGAGGCGACCGGCCTGGTGCAGCGGATGAAGGGTGACATCGCCGCGCTGGTCAAGTCCGTGCCGTCGCGTACCGACAAACTCAGCTACTACTACGAGCTGGACCCGACGTACTACTCGGCGACGTCGAAGACCTTCATCGGCTCGCTGTTCACCATGATCGGCCTGGAGAACGTGGCGGATCCGGCCGACCCGGGCGGAGCCAAGGGCGGCTACCCGCAGCTGTCCCAGGAGGCGCTGATCAAGGCCGATCCCGACATGGTGTTCCTCGCCGACACCAAGTGCTGCCAGCAGTCCGCCGAGACGGTCAAGGCCCGCAGCGGCTGGTCGGGCATCACCGCGGTGAAGACCGGCCAGATCGTCGGGCTCGACGACGACATCGCCTCGCGGTGGGGGCCGCGGGTGGTAGACCTGGTACGGGCGATCGTGGATGCGGTGGCCAAGGTCCCCGCGTGAGCCCCAACCGTGCGGAGGGCGCCCCGGTCATGGACAAGACCCGCACCGGGGAGCCCGGGTCCCGGCCGGCCCGGCCACCCGCACCGGCGGTCCGGGTGGCCGGGCTGCGCGCCCGCTGGGTCCTGGCCGGCCTGCTGGCGGTGCTCGGCGCGGTCATCGCCGGGCTCGCCGTCGGCCCGGTCAGTCTCCCCCCGGCCGGGGTCGCCGCCGAACTGCTCAACCTGCTGCCGGGCGTGCACGTGCACAGCGGGCTGTCCGAGCGGGAGATCGCCATCCTCACCGAACTGCGCCTCCCCCGGGTGGTGCTGGGCCTGCTCGTCGGCGGGATGCTGGCTCTCGCCGGGGGCTGCTACCAGGGCGTGTTCCGTAACCCGCTCGCCGACCCGCACCTGTTGGGGGTGGCCGCCGGCGCCGGGCTGGGCGTCACCGCGGTCATCGCCGGGCCGACCGCCATCGGCGCGACCGGTGGCGACGTGACCGCCAACCTGCCGTTCGCGGTGCCGCTGGCCGCCTTCGTCGGGGCGATCGGGGCGGTGGCGCTCACCTACCTGCTCGGCGCGGCCGGCGGGCGGGACCGGTCGCCGGCCACCCTGATCCTGGCCGGGGTCGCCGTGTCCGCCTTCCTCGCCGCCGGGCAGACCTACCTGATGCAGAAGAACATCGACTCGCTGCGGGAGGTCTACTCGTGGCTGCTGGGCCGGTTGGCCACCGCCGGCTGGCACGACGTGTTGCTGGTCCTGCCGTACGCGGCGGTGACCGCGACGATCGTGCTGCTGCACCGCCGGGAGCTCGATGTGCTGTCGGTCGGCGACGACGAGGCGGTCAGCCTCGGTCTGCACCCGCAGCGCTCGCGCTACCTGCTGATCGCGGCGGCTTCGTTGGGCACCGCGGCGGCGGTGTCGGTGTCCGGGCTGATCGGATTCGTCGGGATCATCATCCCGCACACCGTCCGGCTGCTGGCCGGTGCCAGCTACCGGGCGATCCTGCCGTTGTCGGTGTTGTTCGGCGGCGCCTTCCTGACCCTCACCGACCTGGCGGCCCGCACGATCGCCGCCCCGGCCGAGATCCCGATCGGCGTGGTCACCGCGTTCTTCGGGGCGCCGTTCTTCGTCCTGGTGCTCCGCTCGGCGCGCCGGGTCAGCCTGTGACCAGCGGAACTCAGGGCCCGGCGCCGGCGGTCGCGGTGGTCGGGCTGGGGGTCGTGCTGGACGGCACGACGATCCTCGACCGGGTCGACCTGACGGTCGCCGCCGGCGAATGGGTCACCGTGATCGGCCCGAACGGCGCCGGCAAGTCGACCCTGCTGCGGGCCGTCGGCGGCCTGCTCACCGGCACCGGATCGATCTCCCTGTTCGGTACGGCGACCAGCCGGCTGCCGCGCCGCCAGCGGGCCCGGATCGTGGCGACGGTGGCCCAGTCGCCGGTGGTGCCGCCCGGCATGGCGGTGTTCGACTACGTCCTGTTGGGCCGCACCCCGTACATCGCGCCGCTGGCCCGCGAGTCCGCCGCCGACCTGGCCGTGGTGGCGCAGGTGCTGGACCAGTTGGATCTGTCCGACTTCGCGGCCCGCCAGCTCGCCACCCTGTCCGGTGGGGAACGCCAGCGGGTGTTCCTGGCCCGGGCGCTGGCCCAGGGCGCCACCCTGCTGCTGCTCGACGAGCCGACCAGCGCGTTGGACATCGGCCACCAGCAGGAGGTGCTGGAGCTGGTCGACCAGCTCCGGCGCGACCGTGGCCTGACGGTGCTGGCCACGATGCACGACCTCTCCCTGGCCGGGGAGTACGCCGACCGGATGGTGCTGCTGGCCGGTGGCCGGGTGGCCGCCGTCGGCACCCCGCGCGAGGTGCTCACCGAGGAACTCCTGCAGGTCCACTACCGGGCCCGGGTACGGGTGGTCGACGGCGCCCACGGTCCGCTGGTGGTGCCGGTGCGGGCCTCAGGCCAGCGGCGCGGGTAAGGGGCGGGAGTGGACCACCGCCAGCCGGGACACCGCCCGGGTCAGCACCACGTAGAGGCGGTGCAGCCCGCGGGGTTC
>DASVVF010000129.1:0-13265 GCA_036386695.1 Catenuloplanes sp.
GCCTCACCCTGCGCGCGGTGCACCATCGCGCCGGGCGACGGCGGGACGTAGAACTCCGGGTCCACCCGGGTGGTGGTGATCTCGGCGGCCTCCTGCACCAGCGCCGGCAGGGTGCCCTCGGCGATCGCGAACACGTCCGAATCGAACTGGGCGCCCTCGTGGCGGGCGCGGACCTGGGTGACCACCCCGGCGATCGTCACCGCCTCGCGGTCGGGCAGCTCGCGGCGGGTCACCACCACGTCGTCGAGCTGCAGGTAGCTGCCCGGCGCGACCGCGGTCCAGAACTGCAGCGGGGTGGCGTCGGCGGTGCCCAGGACCCGGCCCACCGGCTCACCGGGCGCCGCGTCGGCCGCTGCGGGGTGGGCCGGTGCGGAGTCGGCCCGGCCGGGCGGGAACCGGCCAGGTTGGAGCTGGCCCGGATGGAGCTGGCCCGGATGGAGCTGGCCCGGTTGGAGCTGGCCCGGATCGGCCCGGTCCGGGTCGGTGTCGCTGTTCTGCACGCCGATCATGTTGCACCACCGGTACGACAGGTCGCGCGCGGCGCGGCGGTTGGCATGCCGGACACCCAGCTTTTCCACAACCTGTGGGGGTCATCCACAGACTTGTCCACAAGCAGAGCCGTCGAAAGAACTTCGAACGCTTCCGCTGCTCGGCCGGGCAACGGCGCCCGGAGGGACCCGGTGGCGGTGTGCCGGTGACTCAGGGGCGGGTGTAGCGCAGCAGCAAGGCACCCTGCGCGGTCAATATGTGACGCAGAGTCAAAGGCTGGGCGGTGCCGCCGGCGCCGGAGGTGATCCGCCCGGCTCCCGGACCGGCCAGTACCGGTGACACGGTCAGGCACAACTCGTCCACCGCGTCGGCGCGGCTCAGCGCCCCGAACAGTTGCGGGCCGCCCTCGCAGAGCAGCTGCGCCAGCCCGCGTCCGCGCAGCACGCCGAGCATCGTCGTCGGGTCGACCCGATCATCACCCACGGTGAGCACGTCGGCCACCGGGGCCAGCCGGGCCCGCCGCTGCGCCGGGGCCGTCGCCGGGGTCAGCACCAGCGGACGCACCGGGGCATCGGCGAAGGCTGCCTGGTCCGGGTCCAGCTCAAGCCCGGCGGAGACGACCACGAGGGTGGGGTATTCGGCGCGGCCATGCTCCCGGCGCCAGGCCCGGCGCCGGGCGTCGAGCCGCAGCGCCCGGTAGCCCTCGTGACGCAGCGTCCCGGCCCCCACCACCAGGGCGTCGCAGAGCATCCGCAGGACGCCGAAGACCCGCTTGTCCGGGCCGGAGGACAGCCCGGCGGAGTAGCCACCGATGTCCACCGCGCCGTCGACGCTGGTGACGAAGTTGACCCGTAGCGTCGGGTCCGCGCCGGTGGCGTACAACCGGGTCAGCTCGTCGTCGGTCAACGGCCCGGCGTCCGGGTCCGGCCAGGCGCGGGTGATCGGCTCCCCGGTCATTCGCCGCTCGGCCCGGTGACCGGTGGGGTGGGTGCGGGCGGCCGGTGCTGACACTCGCACCAGGTGCGTCCCCGGCACTGCTCGTGCCGCTTCTCCCGACAGGCCCGGCAGATCATGGTCGAACCCTATGCGGAGCGCCCCCACCACGGTCAAGGAGAACCGCCCGTCGGCAACCCGGTGGCGCCTGTCGATCAAGCTCGCGGGAACGTTGACAATCGGTTGCTCAGCCCCTGGCCGGAACGGGTGACATCGACGGCCACAACTGCCCGCGCGGTGGCCGGCGGCGGGTCGTCCGGGCCGGGGTGGGTCGGCGTAACGAAATGGGAACGCTCCCATTGGCCTCTTGACACCCAGGAAACCTGCCGGCAATCTCATGGGAGCGCTCCCGAGATCCCTGTGGTGTGAACCACATCGGCCTCGGGTTTAGGGGCTCGAACACCCGCACCGCATCGCCGCGGTCCGTCCGTCAACCTCGGATGGCCCGCGGCTTCGGCAGCTTAAAACGAATAAAACCGACCAGCACCTCAAAATTCAGACCGAAGGGGTCAGGATGAGCGTTTCTAGGCGTCGCCTGCGTACGATCGCGGCGGTCGCTGTTGCCGCGGGAATGGCCATTGGCACCACGGCGTGCAGCAAGAACTCCGAACCGACCGGGCCGGCCAAGCCGGGCGAGAAGACCACCGTCGTCCTGCAGACGTTCGGCAACTTCGGCTACGACGAGGCCATCAAGAACTTCGAGGCGGCCAACACCGACATCAAGGTCGACCACCAGAAGATGGGCGAGCTGAAGGACTTCCAGCCCAAGCTGGTGCAGGCGCTCGCGGCCGGCAGCGGCGCGGGCGACGTGGTCGCCCTGGAAGAGGGCGTGCTGCTCGGCTACGTGCAGAACCCGGACAAGTTCGCCGACCTCAACAAGCTGGGCGGGTCGGAGCTGAAGGCGAACTTCCCGGAGTGGAAGATCAACAACGCCACCACGGCGGACGGCAGCAAGCTGATCGCGTTCGGCACCGACAGCGGCGGCATGGGGATCTGCTACCGCAAGGACCTGGTCGAGCAGGCGAAGCTGCCCAGTGACCGGGAAGCCTTCGGGCAGGCGGTCTCCACCTGGGAGTCCTACATCGAGACCGGCAAGAAGTTCAAGGCCAGTGGCGTGAAGGCCGCCTGGCTGGACAGCGCGACCAGCATCATGCAGCCGTACATCATGCAGAACTCCGAGACCTGGTTCTTCGACAAGCAGAACAAGTTCATCGGCGACACCAATCCGATCGTCAAGAAGGCCTGGGACATGGGTCTGCAGATGGGCAAGGACGGCCTGACCGCCAAGACCACCCGGTGGAGCGCCGACTGGGACGCCGCCTTCAAGAACAACGCGTTCGCCACCCTCATCTGCCCGTCCTGGATGCCCAAGGGCGTCATCGAGCAGAAGTCGGGCCCGGCCAACGCCGGCAAGTGGGACATCGCCACCGTCCCCGGCGGCAGCGGCAACTGGGGCGGGTCGTACCTGGGCATCCCGGAGCAGAGCAAGAACAAGGCGGCCGCCTTCAAGCTGGTGAAGTACCTGACCAGCAAGGAGGGTCACCTGTCGGCCTACAAGAACGGTGGCGGCATGCCGTCGGACCTGGCCGGCATCGACGACCCGGCGTTCAAGGACTCCAAGAACGAGTACTTCAACAACGCGCCGGTCGGCCAGATCTACGGTGACAGCGTCAAGAACCTGAAGCCGATCTTCCTCGGCGCCAAGCACCAGCAGGTCTGGGAGACCATCTTCGAGCCGCAGATGCAGGCCGCGGAGCGGGGCAAGACCCCGGCCGACCAGGCCTGGCAGAAGGCCGTAGACGAGGCCAAGAAGGCAACCAGCTAGTCGGCATCACCTGCCGGGCTCGGAAAAGTTCCCGGCCGGGCGCGACGCCCACACCGTGCGAGCGGTGTGGGCGTCGCCGCCCGAGTCACGAGCCGCCGCTG
Source organism: Catenuloplanes sp. (assembly GCA_036386695.1). Lineage (GTDB taxonomy): Bacteria > Actinomycetota > Actinomycetes > Mycobacteriales > Micromonosporaceae > DASVVF01. The sequence continues at coordinate 3,409 of DASVVF010000129.1, forward strand.
AACGAGCGAGGCCTCCCTGTGCTGCGGAAGGACCTGTCATGACATCCACCGTCGGCTCCGCCCCGGCGCGGCACGCCGCCCCGCCACCGCCGCCGGCCCCGCCGGACAAGCGGTCCTACCGGCTGGGTCGGTGGGACATCAAGTACTCGCCGTACCTGTACGTCGCGCCGTTCTTCCTGCTCTTCGGCGCGTTCGGGCTCTTCCCGGTCATCTACACCGTGTACGTCTCGCTGTTCGACTACGACCTGCTCGCCGACACGAAGAAGTGGGTCGGCTTCGAGAACTACGCCTTCGTCCTCGGCGACGCGCAATTCTGGAACGCGGTCTACAACACCTTCGGCATCTTCGTGGTCAGCACCGTGCCGCAGATCGTCCTGGCGCTGATGATCGCCAACCTGCTCAACCGGCAGATGCGGGCCCGGACCATGCTGCGGATGGGGATCCTGATCCCCAACATCACCTCGGTCGCCGCCGTCGGCATCATCTTCGGGATGATTTTCGCCGACCGCTACGGGCTGATGAACTGGCTGCTGGGCGGGATCGGCTTGGACCCGATGTCCTGGCGGGACAGCAAGACCGCGTCGTGGACGGCGATCGCCGCCATGGTCGACTGGCGGTGGACCGGCTACAACGCGCTGATCTTCCTCGGCGCCATGCAGGCGATCCCCAAGGACCTGTACGAGTCGGCCTCGCTGGACGGGGCCTCGGTGTGGCGGCAGTTCTGGAAGATCACCGTACCGTTGATCCGACCGACCCTGCTGTTCGTGATCATCATTTCCACGATCGGCGGGATGCAGTTGTTCACCGAGCCGCTCATGTTCGGCTACGGGCTTCCGCGCGGCGGTTCGGATCGCGAGTTCCAGACCCTGGCGATGTACATCTACGAGCGCACCTTCACCAACAACTACGAGTACGGCGTGGGCGCGGCGATGTCGTGGCTGCTCTTCCTGCTTATCCTGATCTTCGCGCTCATCAACTTCGCGCTGGTACGGCGCTCGGTCAAGGGGGATACCAAGTGACCACCCTGCAGACCCGCCAGGTTCCCGGAGCGGTGGTCCCCGGACCGGCCCCCAGCCGACGACGGCGTACCCCCGGGTCGCGCCTGTGGCAGGCCAGCCCGCTGACCTACCTCGCGCTGATCATGGGTACCGTACTGTCGATCTTCCCGATCCTGTGGTCGTTCCTCATCGCCTCCAAGGACAACAGCGCGGTCTACGACATGCCCCCGCTGCCCGGCGACAAGTTCGGGGCCAACGTCGCCCGGATGCTGGCCAACGAGGACGCGGCGTTCCTCTACGGGCTGGCGAACTCGTTCTTCGTCTCCGCCGTCGTGACGGTCTCGGTGATCTTCTTCTCCAGCCTGGCCGGCTTCGCCTTCGCCAAGCTGAAGTTCCGTGGCAGCAACGGCCTGCTGCTGGCGATCATCCTGACCATGATGGTGCCCACCCAGCTCGGCATCATCCCGCTCTACCTGTTGATGCTGGAACTGGACTGGAAGGGCACCCTGCAGGCGGTCATGGTGCCGTTCCTGGTGCAGGGTTTCGGCGTGTTCATGATGCGCCAGTACGCCATATCGGCGATCAGCGACGAGCTGATCGAGGCGGCCCGGATCGACGGCTGCTCGACCTGGCGGATCTACTGGAACGTCGTGCTGCCCGCGCTGCGTCCGGCGGCGGCCGTCCTGGGTCTGCTCACCTTCATGCAGACCTGGAACGAGTTCCTCTGGCCGTTCATCGTCCTGGACAACAACACCCCAACGGTGCAGGTCTCGTTGAAGATCTTGTCATCGGGGCTGTACTCCACCGACTTCGCGGCACTGTTCGCCGCGACGTCGTTGGCTACGCTGCCGCTGCTCATCGTGTTCATCATCTTCGGCCGCCAGATCATCAGCGGCATCATGGAAGGTTCCGTCAAGGCGTGACGACTGACCAGACCCAACCGGCCACCGGGCTGCTTCTCCCTGTCGAGTCGCAGAGCCCCGCGCCGGCGGCGCAATTCCCGTCCGACTTCCTGTGGGGGGCGGCCACCGCGGCGTACCAGATCGAGGGGGCGGCCACCGAAGACGGCCGCGGCCCGTCGATCTGGGACACCTTCAGCCGTACCCCCGACAAGGTCCTGCACGGGCACAACGGTGACGTGGCGTGCGACCACTACCACCGCTTCCGCGACGACGTGCGGTTGATGGCCGATCTTGGCCTGCGCTCGTACCGGTTCTCGGTGGCGTGGCCGCGGGTGCAGCCGACCGGCACCGGGCCGGCCAACCCGGCCGGGCTCGACTTCTACCGGCGTCTCGTCGACGATCTGCTCGAGCACGGCATCGAGCCGTGGCTCACCCTCTACCACTGGGACCTGCCGCAGCCGTTGGAGGACGCCGGCGGCTGGCCGGAACGGGACACCGCGGGGCGCTTCGCCGATTACGCGCAGCTGACCCACGCGGCGCTCGGTGACCGGGTGCGCTACTGGACGACGCTCAACGAGCCGTGGTGCTCGGCGTTCCTCGGGTACGGCTCCGGGGTGCACGCGCCCGGTCGCCGGGACGGCGCCGCGGCGGTCCGCGCGGCGCACCACCTGATGCTCGGCCACGGGCTGGCGGCCCAGTCCATCCGGGCGGCCCGGCCGGACCACAGCGTCGGGGTCACCCTCAACCTGTACGCGGTGTCCCCGCAGAGCTCCTCGCCGGGCGACGCCGACGCCGCACGGCGCATCGACGGGCTGGCCAACCGGTTCTTCCTGGACCCGGTGCTGCTCGGGCAGTACCCGGCCGACGTGGTGCGGGACCTGCGCGAGGTCACCGATTTCGACCATGTCAAGGACGGCGACCTGGCGACGATCTCGACGCCGCTGTCGGTGCTCGGGATCAACTACTACAGCCGGCACGTGGTCGCCGCCCCGGTGCCCGACGCCGAACCGGAGCCGTACTGGCGGGCGCCGTCGTCATGGCCGGGCAGCGAGGATGTCCGGTTCGTCACCCGGGGGTTCCCGGTCACCGACATGAACTGGGAGATCGACGCCCCCGGCCTGGTCGAGATCCTCAAGTGGGTGCACCGGGACTACCCGCAGTTGCCGCTCTACGTGACCGAGAACGGCTCGGCGTTCATCGACGAGGTCCGCGACGGCCAGGTGCACGACCCCGACCGGCTGGCCTACTTCGACGCCCACCTGCGGGCCTGTCATGAGGCGATCGAGGCCGGCGTGCCGCTGCGCGGGTACTTCGCCTGGTCGCTGATGGATAATTTCGAGTGGGCGTGGGGCTTCACGAAGCGGTTCGGCATGGTGTATGTCGACTATGAGAGTCAGCGTCGCCTACCCAAGTCCAGCGCCCGGTGGTACGCCGAGGTGATCCGACGTAACGGCCTGGCCGCACAATGAGCCGGGCTGACCAGTAACGGTGCTGGCGGCGGGCGGGCCTGCGGGCCCGGCGCCGCCGCGCACACCCGCCGGAGGAGCAGACGATGACAACGCAGCGAACCAGGTCGCTCGGGCGCCCGACCCTGGACGCCGTGGCCGCCCGCGCGGGGGTGGGCCGGGGTACCGTGTCGCGCGTTGTCAACGGCTCACCCCAGGTGAGTCCGGAGGCGCGGGCCGCCGTGCAGGCCGCCATCGCGGAACTCAACTACGTGCCGAACCGGGCCGCCCGGGCGCTGGTCACCCAGCGCACCGATTCGGTCGCCCTGGTGGTGTCCGAGTCCGAGGAGCGGGTCTTCGGGGAGCCGTTCTTCGCCGGCATCGTCCGGGGCATCAGCTCCGGCCTGCTGGAGACGCCGATGCAGCTGTGGCTGGCGATGGCGCAGTCGCCCGCCGAGCGGGAACGGGTCGAACACCACCTGACCAACCAGCACGTCGACGGGGTGCTGCTGCTGTCGCTGCACGACTCCGACCCGCTGCCCACGGTGCTGGAACAGCGCGGACTGCCCACGGTGCTCGGCGGCCGACCGGCGCGGATGTTGCAACCCGGCGCCCGGGCGGCCTACTTCGTGGACGTCGACAACGCCGGCGGCGCGCGCCAGGCGGTGGAGTTCCTGATCGGGCAGGGCCGCCGGCAGGTGGCCACCATCGCCGGCCCGCAGGACATGGGCGTGGGGATGGCGCGGCTGGCCGGCTACCGCGACGCGATGCGGTCACACGTCGGGCCGGCCGACGAGAACCTCATCGCGTACGGCGATTTCAGCGAGTTCAGCGGCACCTCGGCGATGCACCGGCTGCTGGAGCTCAACCCGGCCCTGGACGCGGTGTTCGTGGCCTCCGACCTGATGGCCTGCGGTGCGCTGCGGGCCCTGCGGGAGGCCGGTCGCCGGGTTCCCGACGACGTGGCCGTGGTCGGCTTCGAGGACTCCCCGATCGCGCGTCAGTCCGACCCGCCGCTGACGACCATCTACCAGCCGGTCGAGGAAATGGGCCGGCAGATGGCCCGGCTGCTGGTCTCGCGGATCCGGCAGCAGCCGATGGATCCGCCGTACGTCCTGCTCGACACCCATCTCGTCCCGCGCAAGTCCGCCTGAGCCCCGCGCCCGGCCGGCGTGGGGCCGGTCGGCCGGCCTGGGGCCGGCGGCGTGGGCCCGGTCCGGCCCGCGTCGGGCCGGCGGCGTGGGGCCGGGGTTTTCGGTGGAGACACGACGCGGCAACGGGGACGAAACGGTAATCGCGCAAGCTGGTCCCTGTTGCCGGCCGCCGAGGCGAACCGGTTGGCCGGCGGAAGGGGTGTCATGTTGCTGCGGGTTCGGGTGACTCTGCCAGACCGTCCTGGGGCGCTGGGCCAGGTCGCGCGCACGCTGGGTGTGGCCGGCGCGGACATCGTCCAGGTCGTGGTGCTGGAGCGCCTGGGCGGTCGGGCCGTCGACGATTTCACCGTGGTGTGGCCCGGCGCCGCCCGGGTCGAGCGGTTGCTGGCCGGGCTGGCGACGATCCCGGGCGTCCAGGTGGACGGGGTCTGGCGGGCCATCGGTGCGCCGGTCGCCGGCGGCCACGACGCCGAGTTGCTCGCCCAGGTGGCGGCCAACCCGGCGGACGGACTGGCCACCCTGGTCGACGCCGTACCCGGGTTGTTGGCGGCCGACTGGGCCGCGGCGGCCGTGGTGCCGGCGGACTGGGCCGCGCGCAGCGGGGCGCCCCCGCGCCCACTGGACGCACCGCCGTATCCGGAGCTCGGCGCCCACGACCTCGACGGCACGGTGAACGCCGACACGTATGCCGAGGTGGCGCGCCGGTTGGCGGTGGCCGTCACCGCCGAGGGCCGCGCCGACGGCCTGCCGGCGGTCGCGTACGCCAGCTGGCGGGCGCCGACTCCGCTGGTCCTACCGGAGGTCACCCCGCTGCGGGCGCGGGCGATGAGCGGTCCCGACGACACCCGGTACGCGGTTGCCCCGTTCGGGCGTGCGGGCCTGGTCCTGGTGCTGGCCCGGGTCGACGCCGACGGGCTGCCGGCAGCAGCCTTCCACGTCACCGAGGTGGACCGGGTCGCCCAGCTCGTCCGGGCGGTCGCCGTGATCCTCGGTGACCGGCTCGACCTGGTGGGCCCGGCGCCGGTGGCACACAGCTCCTGAGCCGCACCCGCGCCGCGCCGGTGCGGGGGGCGGTGCCGGGGCCGTGCGGGGCAATTCGTCGGATCGGAACGTGTCGGAAACAGCGGGCGCGCAGGCTGACGGGTGGCAGGAGCCGGCGGTACGCGGCGGCGCGGGGGGCGGCGGCGCGTACCGCCGATCTGGACGGGTCAACGGCGACAGGAGCAGCTATGGCGCTGTGGCGGATCAGGGCGACGGTCGACGACCGGCCGGGATACCTTTCAGTACTCACCGCCAGTCTGGCGCTGCGCTCGGTGAACATCCTGGCGGTCCAGGTGCATACCACCGAGGCCGGCGCGGTGGACGACTTCCTGGTCGACGCCCCGGAGACGTTGACCGAGCGGGACCTGACGGCGGCGGTCGAGCGGGGGCGCGGCCGGGACCCGTGGGTGGCCCGGGCCGAGGCCCAGGCATTGGCGGATCTGCCCACCCGGGCGCTGGCACTGGCCGGTCGCCTGGTCCGGGACCCGGACGGTCTCGGCGCCGCGCTGGCGTCGTTGCTCGGGGCCGGGTCGGTCACCTGGCGGCCCCATTCCGCCCGGGCTCGTCCGGGGTTCGACGGCGCCACGATGCGTTTGTCCGACCCGTCCGGCGGCGCCTTCGAGGTGGCCCGGGACGCCCCGGCGTTCACCCCGGCCGAGTACGCCCGGGCGCAGGCACTGGTCGAGGTGGCCGCCGCCGCGCAACGCCAGGCGGTGGAGTCGGTGGCGCTGGTGTTGCCCGGCGGCGTCGAGGTGCTGCTGCGGCCGGCGACCGGCGAGGACCTGGCGGCGGTCCGGCAGATGCACCTGCGGTGTTCCGCCGCGACCCGCCAGGGGCGTTTTCTGACCGGTCCGGCGCTGCCCTCCGACAGCCGGCTGCACCGGTTGTTGGAACCGACCGGCGGGGTGACGTTGCTGGCCCAGCCGACCGGGACGCTGACCGGTGGCGCGGCCGGTCAGGTGGTGGCGACGGCGACCCTGGTGACGGAGGGGCCGGTGGGACAGGCCGCGCTGCTGGTGGAGGACGCCTGGCAGCGCCGCGGCCTGGGCGGGGCGTTGGCCCGTCGGCTGATGGCGTCCGCCGCCCGCTGCGGGCTGCAGGCGGTCGTCGGGTCGGGCCCGTGTGCCGACCCCGGCCTGGAGCGGTTGCTGGCCCGGGTCGCCCCGCAGGCCACGGTGGAGGAGGACGGCCAGCTGCGCACCGTGACGGTCCCGGTGCCGGGCCCGGGGGCGCCGGCGCCGACGGGAAGTCCCACCACCCGGTCGTAGTCGCGGGGCCGGAAACCGGTGCTTCACAAAACCGAAACCCACCGCGTATCGTTGTGCATCAATGGGAGCGCTCCCACTCCATAACGGTACGAATCCGACACGCCCCATCCCGCCTGTGGCCGGCCCGGCACGAGGCGAGGGCGGATGCGCCCACATCCGCCCTCGGTGTCCTCCGCTGTGCGTTGCCGCACGCGGCTCCACGGACAGGAGCAATCGTAGTGCTTCGCAGCGACAAGTTGTCCCGGCCGAACGGCGCGAGCCGATGGCTGCATCGGACGGTGGCGGTGGCCGCCGCCACGATGACCGCCGCGGCACTCGCCGTGACGGCACCCTCCACATCGCACGCCGCCCCCGGCGGGCACAACTACGCCGAGGCGTTGCAGAAGTCCCTGTTCTTCTACGAGGCCCAGGTCGCCGGCCGCAAACCGGCGTGGAACCGGGTCAGTTGGCGCGGCGACTCCGCCCTGACCGACGGCCGGGACGTCGGCCTGGACCTGACCGGCGGCTGGTACGACGCGGGGGACCACGTCAAGTTCGGCTTCCCGATGGCCTTCACCACCACCATGCTGGCCTGGGGGGCGGTCGAGTACCGAGACGCGTACGCCTCCGCCGGCCAGCTCACCCACCTGCTGAACAATCTGCGGGTCCCCAACGACTACTTCATCAAGGCCCACCCGTCTCCCAACGTCCTGTATGGACAGGTCGGCAAGGGCGACGACGACCACAAGTGGTGGGGCCCGGCCGAGGTGATGCCGATGGCCCGCCCGGCGTACAAGATCGACGCTACCTGCGGCGGCGCGGACCTGGCCGGCGAGACCGCGGCCGCGATGGCCGCCAGCTCCATCGTGTTCCGGCCGACCGACCCGGCGTACGCCGACCGCCTGGTCGGCCACGCCCGGCAGCTGTACACCTTCGCCGACACCGTCCGGCGGGCGTACCACGAGTGCATCACCGACGCGACCGCCTTCTACCGGTCGTGGAGCGGCTGGCAGGACGAACTGGTCTGGGGCGCCATCTGGCTGTACCGGGCCACCGGCGAGGCCGCCTACCTGGCCAAGGCCGAAGCCGAGTACGACCGGCTCGGCACCGAGCCGCAGTCCACGACGAAGTCCTACAAGTGGACGATCGCCTGGGACAACAAGCAGTTCGGCGCTTACGTGCTGCTGGCCAACCTCACCGGCAAGCAGAAGTACGTCGACGACGCCAACCGCTGGTTGGACTACTGGACCGTCGGCGTCAACGGCGAGAAGGTGCGCACCTCGCCCGGTGGCATGGCGGTGCTCGACAGTTGGGGCGCGCTGCGCTACGCCGCCAACACCTCCTTCGCCGCGCTGGTCTACAGCGACAGGACCACCGACGCGGTACGCAAGCAGCGTTACCACGACTTCGCCGTCCGGCAGATCGACTACGCGCTGGGGGACAACCCCCGCAACTCCAGCTACCTCATCGGGTTCGGCGCCAACTCCCCGAAGAACCCGCACCACCGCACCGCCCACGGGTCCTGGTGGGACAGCCAGACCGTGCCCGTCGAGACCCGCCACGTGCTCTACGGTGCCCTGGTCGGCGGCCCGTCCGCGCCGAACGACGCCTACACCGACAGCCGCGGCGACTTCGTGATGAACGAGGTCGCCACCGACTACAACGCCGGCTTCACCTCCGCCCTCGCCCGCCTGCACCGCGAGTACGGCGGCACCCCGCTGGCCGGCTTCCCGGCGGCGGAAACCCCCGACCTGGACGAGCTGACCGTCGAGACGACCGTCATGCAGAACGAACCGCGGGCCACCGGCATCAAGGCGATCATCTACAACCGGTCGGCGTTCCCGGCCCGGGCGTTGACCAGGGCGTCGTTCCGGTACTACTTCCAGCGGGAAGGCACCAGCGCCATCCAGGTCACCAGCGGCTACACCCAGGGCTGCCCGGCGCCGACCACCGCGCGGCAACTCGCCGGCACCATCTGGTACGTCGACGTGGACTGCACCGGCCACGTCATCGCGCCGGCCGGGCAGTCGGCGCACCGGATGGAGGTCCAGTTCAAGATCGGCGTACCGGAGGGCGGCACCTGGGACCCGACCAACGACTGGTCGTACCAGCCGGCGGCCGGACCCAACCGCAGGGTCCCGCTCTACGAGGCCGGCGTCCGGGTCTGGGGCACCGAGCCGGGGCCGGTCACCCCGGACACCACCGCGCCGACCACCCCGGGCACCCCGGTCGCCTCGGCGGTCACCGCCACCGGCGCCACGTTGACGTGGGCGCCGTCGACCGACGCCGGCGGCAGCGGGTTGGCCGGCTACGACGTGCTGCGCGACGGGGTGCTCGCCGGCTCGTCGACCAGCGCGTCGCTGGCCGTCACCGGACTCAGCCCGGCCACCGAATACCGGTTCACCGTCATCGCCCGGGACGGGGCCGGCAACCGTTCCGCCGCGTCGCCGGCCGCCACGGTGACCACCCCGGCCACCGGCGGTGGCGACACCACCGCGCCGTCGGCGCCCGGCACCCCGGTCGCGTCCGCGGTGACCGCCTCCGGCGCGACGTTGACCTGGGCCGCCGCCACCGACGAGGTGGGCGTCACCGGCTACCGGGTCTACCGGGAGAACGGGGCCACCGATGTGCTGGTCGGCAGCCCGGGCGCGGCCACGTTCACCGTCGGCGGGCTGACCGCCGCCACGGCGTACCAGTTCTATGTGGTGGCGCTGGACGCGGCCGGCAACGTGTCGGCGCCGTCCGCGCCGGTCAGCGTGACCACCGTGACCGGCGCGGGCGGCGCCAGCTGCCGGGTCGCCTACAGCACAACCGACTGGACCAGCGCCTTCACCGGCATGGTCACGGTCACCAACACCGGTCCGGCCGCGATCAACGGGTGGACGCTGCGGTGGACCTTCACCGGCGGCCAGCGGATCCAACAGGCCTGGTCGGCGGTGGTCACTCAGAGCGGCACTGAGGTGACCGCCGTCAACCAGTCCTGGAACGGCACCCTGGCCCCCGGCGCGTCGGCCAGCTTCGGGTTCAACGCCGGCCTGCCCGGCAGCAACCCCCGGCCAGCCGCCTTCAC
>DASVVF010000130.1:0-14206 GCA_036386695.1 Catenuloplanes sp.
CTCCTCGGGGTGAGGGGTGTCGACACACAACAAAAGGGGCGAGTCGACCCTTGCAGATGATAGGGCCCGCCTCACCCACAGGTGCGGAGTCTGTTACACAGGGACGAAGTATGGGCCCGGACAATCACCGCGAGTCGCACACCGTGTGCGTTGTGTGAAAAGGCCCTGAGCAGGCACTTTCTGGCCGGGATGGGACGCCGGGGACGATCGGCGCCGGTCCGCGCCGCGACACGCCGCACATCCGGGTGACCCTCCGGCGGTGTGCGGGTCCGGGGCTCTCCGGCGGTACCGCCGGGGCGGGCGCTGTGTAACACTCAGCGACCGTGCAGGAAGCTTCCGGGAGCCTCGCGGACCACGTCCACCGCGCCGCGGCGTCGACCCCCACCCGCGTCGCCCTGGTGTGGCACGACCAGGAGATCACCTGGGCCGAACTCGACGCGCGGGTGCAGGTCGCCGCCGATCGGCTGGGTGCGCTGGTCACCGTCGACGGCGGGCCGCCCGGGCCGGGACACCCGCCCCGGGTGGCCATCGCCCTTCCCAACACCCCCCAGTTCGCCACCACCCTGCTGGGGGCGCTGCGCGCCGGGCTGGTCGCCGTGCCGCTCAACCCCGGCTACACCGCTCCCGAGCTGCTGCACGTGCTGGCCGACTCGGCCGCCAGCGTGCTGGTGGGCACCGAGGAGGTGCGGGCACACGTACGCGGCCTGGCCGACCAGCTGCCCGACCTGGTGGTCGTACCCCCCGAACTCCCGGACGCCCGCACCGGCCCGGACGCCCCCGCCACCGCACCCGATCAGCTCGCCGTCCTGCTCTACACCTCCGGCACCGAGGGCCAGCCCAAGGGCGCGATGCTGACCCACCGGGCACTGTTGGCCAACCACGCCCAGCTGGCCCGGATCGAGCCGCCGGTGATCGGCGCCGACGACGTGGTGCTGCTCGCGCTGCCGCTGTTCCACGCGTACGGGCTCAACGCCGGCCTGGGCGCGGTCGTCTACCACGGCGCCCGCGGCGTCCTGGTCGAACGGTTCGATCCGGCCGGCTCGCTGGACCTGGTGGCCCGTCACCACGTCACCGTCGCCGTCGGGGTGCCGTCGATGTTCGTCGGCTGGTCGCTCCTGCCGGAGCTGGGGGAATCGATGGCGTCGGTGCGGGTGGCGGTCTGCGGCGCCGCTCCGATCGAGCAGAGCACCGCGCAGCGGTTCACCCGGGCGACCCGACACCCGGTCTTCGTCGGGTACGGCCTGACCGAGGCGGCTCCCGTGCTGACCTCCACGCTGGCCAGCCCGTTGCCGAAGCCCGGCTCCATCGGCCAACCCATTCCCGGTGTCGAACTGCGCCTGGTCGGCGCGGACGGCTACGAGCTGTGGCGCGACGGGGTCGAGGCCGCCGCCGACGACGAGGACGAGCTCGACCTGGAACTGGCCGGGTCCGGCACCGACCCCGGGGAGATCGTGGTCCGGGGCGAGAACCTGTTCTCCGGTTACTGGCCGGACGGGCGCGGCGGCCCGGACGACGACGGCTGGTGGGCCACCGGCGACATCGCCTACGCCGACGGCGACGGCGAGCTGTTCCTGGTCGACCGGATCGGCGAGCTGATCCTGGTCAACGGGTTCAACGTCTACCCGGCCGAGGTGGAGCGGGTGCTCGACGCGCACCCGGGCATCGCGGAGGCGGCGGTGGTCGGGGTGCCGCACCCGTACACCGGGCAGACCGTCCGGGCGTACCTGGTACGGGCGCCGGAGGGGGCGGTCACCGCGGAGGACGTGCTGCGGCACTGCGAGCGCAACCTGGCCCGGTTCAAGTGCCCCACCTCGGTGGAATTCGTCACCGAGCTGCCACACTCGGCCATCGGTAAGGTACGCAAGACCCTCCTGGGAAGGCAGGCCACCGATGAGTGAGTCCCGGCTGACGTTGATCACCCGCCCCGGCTGTCACCTGTGCGACGACGCCAAACTGGTGATGGACCGGATCACCGCCGCCACCGGTGAACGCTGGGTCGAGCAGAACGTGACCGACGACCTGGAGTGGGAACGTGAGTACGGCGAGCGGGTGCCGGTGGTGCTGCTCGACGGGCGGGAACACGGATACTGGCGGGTCGAGGAGGACCGGCTGCTACGGGACCTGGCCGGCTGATGGCTCGTACCCACCTGGTCTGGGATTGGAACGGCACGCTCCTGGATGACCTGGCCCTGGTCGTGTCCGCCACCAACCGGGCCTTCGCCGCCGTCGACGGGCCCACGGTCACCGCCGACGAGCACCGCCGCGACTTCCGCCGCCCGATCGCCGACTACTACACCCACGTGCTCGGGCGGGCCGTGGACGCCGAGGAGTTCGGCCGGCTGGACAAGATCTTCCACGACGCGTACCGGGTCGGCTTGACCACCTGTCAGCTGGCCGCCGACGCCCAGAGCGCCATCCGGGCCTGGCCGGGCACCCAGTCGCTGCTGTCCATGTGGTTCCACGACGAGTTGTTGCCGACCGTGCGGACCTACGGGTTGGGCTCGCACTTCACCAGGGTGGACGGCCTGCGGGCCGCCCTGGGCGGCGGCCTCAAGGCCGGCCATCTGGCCGAGCACCTCGCCGGGTTGGGGGTTACCGGGGCCAGCACCGTGTTGATCGGTGACTCGCTCGACGACGCGGCGGCCGCCCAGTCGGTGGGCGCCGCCTGTGTGCTCTTCACCGGGGGGTTCACCGACACCGAGCGGCTGCGCGGCTCGGGCCTGCCCGTGGCCGACACCCTCACCGGGGCGGTGGAGTTGGCCGGCCGGCTCTGACCCGGGCCGCCGGGCCGTCCGTCGCGACCGGTACGGACACCCACCCCCAGGTGCAATCCGGGCGGTACGGAAACGGTGCTGAACTTGGGCCCGTGGTCTCCGGTGACCCATAATTGCCGGGCGGCGATTCGGGCGGCCGTCGCCCGCCGCAGGTGGGAGGTTTCCGGTGGCCCGGAACGTCCTGAACGCTCGCTACCATGGGAATTGGGCTCCAGTCCATTCTCTCGATCAAGATCGCGATTTGTGCACGCCTTCACAAGCGCTTAGTCTGTTCCTCCGACGAGCCCCACTAGCACAGCCGGTAGCAGTCGGCGCACGAGGGTTCACTCGCAGGTCAGTCACCTTGTCGGCACGGAGTCACATGAGCCAGCACCGATCCGGAAGTTCGCCGCGTCCCGGCGGCGCCGTCCCGGCGCTTCCGGATCTGCCGGAGGCGACGATCGCCAGGCTGCCCGAATACCTCCGTTCCCTGCACCACCTCGCCGAAGCCGGCCACGAGACCGTCTCCAGCGAAGGGCTCGCCGCGGCCGCCGGGGTCAACTCCGCCAAGCTGCGCAAGGACCTGTCCCACCTCGGCTCGTACGGCACCCGCGGGGTCGGCTACGACGTCGCGCTGCTCATCGAGCACATCGAATACGTGTTGGGGCTGACCCAGCGGCGCGGGGTCGCCCTGATCGGCGTCGGCAACCTCGGGCACGCGCTGGCGGGCTACGCCGGCTTCGCCAGCCGCGGCTTCCGGATCGTCGCCCTCTTCGACGCCGACCCGGCCCGGGTCGGCGAGGAGATCAACGGGATGACCGTCCGGCACATCGACGAACTGCTCAGTGCCGCCGCCGACGGGGCGATCGCGATCGGCGTCATCGCCACCCCCGCCGCCGCGGCGCAGACCGTCGCCGACCAACTCGTGGCCGCCGGCGTCACCAGCATTCTGAACTTCGCGCCCTGCGTGCTGTCGGTGCCCCTCGGCGTCGACGTCCGCAAGGTCGACCTGGCCATCGAGTTGCAGATCCTGTCGTTCCACGAGCACCGTAAGGCCTCGCTGACCGGGCTGCCGGTCAACGGGTCGGCTCTGCCGGTCACCGGCCCCGGCCCGCTGACCGCGCTGCCCGGCGGCCAGTCCACCGGCACCGGGCAGGAGGCGGTGGGTTCATGAACCTGCTCATTGTCGGGGCTTCGTACCGGACCACCCCGATCGGCACCCTCGAACGGCTCGCGGTCAGCGGCGCCGAGCAGACCGCGCTGGTCCGGCGGCTGCTCGCCCAGCCGTTCGTCGGCGAGGTCGTCGTGCTCTCCACCTGCAACCGGGTCGAGGTCTACGCCGCCGTCAGCGCGTTCCACGGTGGGCTCGGCGACATCTGCGCCGCCCTCGGCGAGCAGGCCGGGCTGCCTCCGGCCGAACTGGCCAGTCATCTCTACGTACACTACGACGACGCCGCCGTCACGCACGCCTTCCGCGTCGCGGCCGGGCTCGACTCGATGGTGATCGGCGAGGCGCAGATCCTCGGGCAGCTACGCGACGCGTATCACGCGGCGATCGAAGGCGACTCCGCCGGACGGCTGCTGCACGAGCTGATGCAGCAGGCGCTGCGGGTGGGCAAGCGGGCGCACGCCGAAACCGGCATCGACCGCGCCGGGCAGAGCGTCGTCACGGCCGCGCTGGACCTGGCCGCGGGCTATCTCGGCGGCTCGTTGACCGGCCGGCCGGCGCTGGTGATCGGCGCCGGCGCGATGGGCGCCCTGTCGGTGGCCACCCTGACCCGCGCCGGCGTTGGATCGATCAAGGTCACCAACCGGGGCGCTGAGCGGGCCGCGCGGCTGGCGGAGACGTACGGGGCGACCGCCGTGCCCCTCGACGCGCTGCCCGAGGTGCTGGCCGCGGTGGACGTGGTGGTCACCGCGACCGCCTCCATCGAGCCGGTGCTGACCCGCGACGTGCTGACCCCGGCCCTGGCCAACCGCCCCGCCGGACGTACCGCGCCGCTGGTCGTGCTGGACCTCGCCGTCCCCCGGGACGTGGCCATGGACGCCGCCCGACTACCCGGTGTGGTGGTGCTGGACATCGACCAGCTGGCCGCCAGCCGGCACGCCGGGCCGGCCGCCGACGACACCGCCGCGGTCGAGCTGATCGTGGCGACCGAGGTCGAACACTTCCTGGCCTGGCTACGCGGCGCCGACATCGCCCCGACGGTCGCCGCCCTACGCGGGCGGGCCGACGACGTGGTGAGCACCGAACTGCGCCGCCTCGCGCAGCGCCGGCCGGAGCTGACCGAGCAGCAGACTGCCGAGGTGGCCCACGCCGTGCACCGGGTGGTACAACGCCTGCTGCACTCGCCGACCGTGCGGGTGCGCCAGTTGGCCGCCGAACCCGGCGGTGACCAGTACGCGGCCATGCTGCGTGAATTGTTCGGACTGGACGTGCCCCGCGCGACGCAGGCCGACGCCGTACCGGAGATCGGAAGTGCCACATGACGGCCCTACGCCTGGGCACCCGGGCCAGCGCGCTCGCCCTGACCCAGTCCCAACAGGTCGCCGACGCGCTGACCGCCGCCACCGGACGCGCGGTGGAACTGGTGCACATCTCCACCGCCGGAGACCGGTCCGCCGCCCCGGTGCCCCAACTCGGGGTGGGGGTCTTCGTCTCGGCGCTGCGTGACGCGCTGATCGCGCGGGAGATCGACGTTGCGGTCCACTCGTACAAGGACCTGCCGACGGCCGGGCACCCGGGGCTGCACATCGCCGCGGTCCCGTCCCGGCAGGACCCGCGCGACGCGCTGGTCGCCCGCGACGGGCTGATCCTGGCGGAACTGCCGGCCGGCTCCCGCGTCGGCACCGGCGCCCCGCGCCGCGTCGCCCAACTGCTCGCGCTGGGCATGCAGCTGCGGGTCGAACCGATCCGCGGCAACGTCGACACCCGCGTCGCCCGGGTCCTCGGCCCGACGGCCGATCTGGACGCGGTGGTACTCGCCCGGGCCGGACTCGTGCGGCTGGGCCGGGCCGCCGAGATCACCGAAACGCTGGACCCGATGCTGATGCTGCCGGCGCCCGCCCAGGGGGCCCTGGCCGTCGAGTGCCGTGCCGACGATCCCGACCTGCTGCAACTGCTGTCGGTGCTCGACCACCCGCCGAGCCGGGCCACGGTGACCGCCGAGCGGGCTCTGCTGGCCACCCTGGAAGCCGGGTGCAGCGCCCCGGTGGCCGCCTACGCCGAATTGGCCGAGGGCGACCACGGCGACGAGATCTACCTGCGTGGTGCGGTGATCAGCCCGGATGGCGTCCGGGACATCCGGCTGTCGCGTACCGGGCAGCCCGCCGACGCCGCCGAGATCGGCAAGGCCCTCGCCGCTGACCTGCTCGACGCCGGGGCGGACACCATCCTCGCAGCGCCCGCGCCGTCCGGCGCCCATAATCTTCCCGCGCCTACGCCTTCGGGCGCGAATACCCGTAACTGGGGGAGCACAGAATGACCACCCGCACCCGTAAGCCCGCCGGCCGGATCGCGTTCGTCGGGGCCGGCCCCGGCGATCCGGGCCTGCTGACCCGCCGGGCGCACGACGCCCTGATCGACGCCGATCAGGTGGTGTTCGACCGCGGCGTACCGGAGCCGCTGCTCGACGCGATCCGGGCCGAAGCCAAAGAGGACACACAGTTCAGCCCCGCCGAGGGGGCTCCTGGCGACGTGGCCAAGGTGTTGCTGTCGGCCGCCCGCTCCGGGCTGTCGGCCGTGCACCTCGTCGCCGGCGACCCGTTCGGACACGACTCCGTCATCAAAGAGGTCCAGGCGGTGGCCCGCACCGCGGTGCACTTCGAGGTGGTGCCCGGTATCGGCCAGGCCGAGGGGGTGGCCGCCTACGCCGGCGTGCCGCTGCCCGGGGTACGCACGGCGGCGGACGTCGACGACGTCACCGCCCTGGACTTCGAGGCGCTCGCCACCGCCGTCGGCCGCGGCTCGCTGGCCGTCGCGGTGGACGCCGGTGACCTGGCCGCTGTGCGCGACGGCCTGCTCGCCGCCGGCGTCGACCCGGTCACCCCGGTCGGGGTGACCGGCGACGGCACCGGCGAGACCCAGTACACGACCACGTCGAGCGTCGACAGCTTCGTCGCGGCCGCGCTGGGCTTCACCGGCCGGGTGGTGCTCACGGTGGGCGGCAGCGCCGCGCAGCGCGACAAGCTGAGCTGGTGGGAGAACCGCCCACTGTACGGCTGGAAGGTGCTGGTGCCCCGGACCAAGGAGCAGGCCGGGGTGATGAGCGCCCGGTTGCGCGCCTACGGGGCCATCCCGTCCGAGGTGCCCACCATCGCGGTGGAGCCGCCGCGTACCCCCGCCCAGATGGAACGGGCGGTCAAGGGCCTGGTCGACGGGCGCTACGCGTGGGTGGTGTTCACCTCGGTCAACGCGGTCCGGGCGGTGTGGGAGAAGTTCGGCGAGCACGGCCTGGACGCCCGCCACTTCGGCGGGGTGAAGATCGCCTGTATCGGTGAGGCCACCGCCGAAGCGGTCCGCGCCTTCGGCATCCAGCCGGAACTGGTGCCGACCGGCGAGCAGTCCAGCGAGGGGCTGCTGGCCGAGTTCTCCCCGCACGACGAGATCCTCGACCCGGTCGGCCGGGTGCTGCTGCCGCGCGCCGACATCGCCACCGAGACCCTCGCCGCCGGGTTGATCGAACGCGGCTGGGAGGTGGACGACGGCACCGCGTACCGGACGGTGCGGGCGGCGCCGCCGCCGGCCGAGATCCGCGACGCGATCAAGTCCGGTGGGTTCGACGCGGTGCTGTTCACCTCCTCGTCGACGGTGCGAAACCTGGTCGGTATCGCCGGCAAGCCGCACGCCCGCACGGTGGTCGCGGTGATCGGACCGAAGACCGCCGAAACCGCCACCGAGTTCGGGCTGCGCGTCGACGTGCAGCCGCCGCACTCGTCGGTGCCGGACCTGGTCGAGGCGCTCGCGGCGTACGCGGTGGAGTTGCGCGAGAAGCTCGCCGCCATGCCGGCCAAGCAGCGGCGCGGCTCCAAGGTGCAGGGCCCGACCGCGTTGCGGTTCCGCTAGCCACACCCCGCGACCCGGGCGTCCGCCACCTGCTGTTGCGACGGCGGGGCGGCCGTCCGGGCCGCCGGGGGAGGGAGACACCATGACCTACCCCGACGTCCGCCCCCGGCGGCTGCGCCGCACCGCCGCGGTGCGCCGCCTGGCGCAGGAGACCCGGGTCGCTCCCGGTGACCTGGTCCTGCCGATGTTCGTCCGCGAAGGACTGACCGAGCCGCGTCCGGTGTCGTCGCTGCCCGGAGTCGTCCAGCACTCCCGGGACTCGCTGCGCAAGGCCGCCGCCGAGGCCGTCCAGGCCGGCGTCGGCGGACTGATGCTCTTCGGCGTGCCGGCCCGGCGGGACGAGACCGGCTCCGGCGGCACCGACCCGGACGGCATCCTCAACGTCGCCATCCGGGACGTGGTGGCCGAGGTCGGCGACGCCACGGTGGTGATGAGCGACCTCTGCCTGGACGAGTTCACCTCACACGGGCACTGCGGGCTGCTGGCACCGGACGGGACCGTCGACAACGACGCCACCCTGGCCGCGTACGCGCAGATGGCGGTCGCCCAGGCGGCCGCCGGGGCCGCCATGGTCGGACCGTCCGGAATGATGGACGGCCAGGTCGGGGTGGTCCGCCGGGCGTTGGACGCGGCCGGTTACCGCGACACCGCCGTGCTCGCGTACGCCGTGAAGTACGCCTCGGCGTTCTACGGCCCGTTCCGCGAGGCGGTGGAGTCGACGCTGGAGGGTGACCGCCGCACGTACCAGCAGGATCCCGGCAACCTGCGCGAAGCGCTGCGCGAGGTCGCCCTGGACGTCGCCGAGGGCGCTGACCTGGTGATGGTCAAACCGGCGCTGCCGTACCTGGACGTGGTGTCGGCGGTGCGGGCGCAGGTCGACATCCCGGTGGCGGCCTACCAGGTCTCCGGCGAGTACGCCATGGTCGAGGCCGCCGCCGCCAACGGCTGGCTGGATCGCGAGCGGACCATGCTGGAGACCCTGACGTCGATCCGTCGCGCCGGCGCGCAGGTCATCCTCACCTACTGGGCGGTCGAAGCGGCACACCTGCTGCGCGAATCTTCCTGACCGCCGCCACCGCACGACGCCTCCCCCGGCAGCCGGGCCGGTCATCCCGGCCGGGGGCGTGTTGACCGGGGAGCCGACAGTCCTGCTCGCGGTGGGGGGCCGGACCTGGTGTCACTCCCGCGTGGACTCGCGGAGGTGCTGTCATGGTCGGTACGGGACGGTCGGTAGTCGGACGGTGGGCGCACCGGCGCTTCGGGACCCAGTCAGGCGATCCGCAGTAACCAGCCTCCTGTTCCACACCCCGCTGCCCCTGCCCCTGCCGCTGCCCCCTGCCCGGCAACCGCCTGCCGGGGCAGGGGCGCAGGTACACCCCGGCGTCCCTTTGCTCTGCTTCCCTATAGGAAACGCCTGCCGTCCGCATACCGGACAACCGGTGTTGCCTATAGGGAAGCAGAGCAAAAGGGCGTGGGGATAGGTACAGGCCTGGAGGGAGGAAGGTGCGGGGTGGGCGGGCGAGGTTATCCACAGGGTTGTCCACAGGCGTTGAGAGGCTGTGGGGTCGCTGACACGCTGCTCCGATGAGCCACCAAGCGAACCGCCCAGCCATTCCGCCAGCGCGCCAGGCGGCCGCGTTGACCGGCGGGGCGTTCCCGATCGCCGGTCTGGTCCGACAGGTCCGCCGCGCCGCCGACCTGAGCCAGCGACAGTTGGCGCGGTGCCTCAAGGTCGCGCCGTCCACCATCGGCAAGATCGAGGCGGGCACCCTGACTCCCAGTGTCGACCTGTTTCAGCGCCTGCTGGCGGTCGCCGGTCACTACCTGGTGGTCGTCGACCGGCGCGGCCGGATGGTCCGACCGATGGCGGACTGGGACGACACCCGCGACGGTGCCGAGCGGCGCTATCCGGCCCACCTGGACACCATCCTCGACCCGAGGCCGGGCGAGTGGTGGGCCGACGTGTACGGCCTGTGTCGACCGCCGGAGACCTTCTACCGCGACCGGCTCCGGCGGGACCAGCAGCGGGCCCGCAGCCAGTGGGAGGTCCGGGTCGCCAAGTACCGCGGCGTCCCCCGCCCCCCGCTACCCGGCGACGGCGACTGGTTCTCGGACTGACCACCGACTGGTTCTCGGACTGACCACTCAGTCGTCGTTGACGATCGTCCCGGTGGCCAACGGGTCGAGCAGGCGCAGCTCATGGCCGGGCAGCTCCAGCGGGCCGACGACGAACGACAACCGCTCGGTGGCCTCCCGGCGGCGGTCACCGCGCACCGCGACGGGGAACCCCACCGAGGTCTGACCCGCCGCCAACAGCCGGCACCCGACGACCGGCCGGTAGTCCGACCCCGGGCGTGCCGTCAGCCCCACCGTCGTGGCGCAGAGGCGGACCGCCCGGCTCAACGGCCGGGACACCGTCACGGTGAAGTTCATCGTCGAGGTGCCGTGCTGCCCCTCGGGTACCGACACGTCCGCCACCGACAGCGCGGCCCGCGAGGCGAACCTCGCGACCTGCGGGTCGTGGTCGCTGGAACCCCGGGAACCGTCGGCGGCGTGGTCGGCCGGCCAGTCGGCGTTGACGTGCGCCGCGCGCATCTGCACCAGGTCGCCGTAGAGGGCCTCGTTGACGAACAGGTGGTCCAGGGTCTGGGCCTGACCGTCGAAGACATAGGAGTACGCCGAGGCCGGCGCGTCGGCCAGCAGGTCCTCCCAGAGGTTGTGCAGGCCAGCGCCGTACAGCGGGGCCAACTGGTCGCCGACCGCGGTGGGCAGTGGGTCGTCCGGTCGGGGGAAGACGTTCAGGTCGCCGCCGTAGACCACTCGGGCGTGCGCCTCGGCGGCTCCGATGGCGGTGGCGATCGCCGCCCCGTACGCCGCCTGCTCGCGGCGCTGGCCGACCCGCGAGTCGGGGCCGGAGGAGAAGTGGTTGCTGACCGCCCACAACGTGAAGTGCCCGGCCGCGCCGGGCGCCGTGGCCACCCGGAACCTGGCCACCTGCGGGGCCCGGGTGTAGACGTTCGGCCCGTCCACCCCGGTCGAGGTGTCCACGTCCGCCGGACGTACCGCGTTGAGCGCCTTGGGGTTCTGCACGTCGGTGTTGGCGGGCAGGGCGGCGCCGCGGTACCGCACGCTCGGCGCCGCGCCCAGCAGGGGATCCGAGGGAGCCGCCGGGGTGAGGCTGAGCCGGTCGGTGCGGTAGAGGAACGCGGCGGTGATGCCCCGGGCGTCCGCGCCGGTCCGGTCGTAGGCGGCGGCGTACGCCGGGCCGCCGGCGGCCCGTACCGCCAGGGTGAGGTCCTGCAGGGTGTCGGGAGCGCCGTCGGCGTTGTCGGTCCCCCCGCACACCAGCCGCGCCCCGGAGACCACGCAGATGTCCTGGTCCTCGGCCTCCTGCACCAGGATCAGATCCGGGCCGTGCAGGCTGTGCACCACCTGGTCGGCCAGGGCGGCGAGTTGGGCGTCGTACTGCGCCTGGCTGGTCGGTACGTAGTCGAACGGGGGGCTCACCCCCGGGCAGCCGGTGTTGCCGGCGAAGTCGCAGCCGTCGAAGGGATCATCGCGGAAGTCGTACAGATTCTCCACGTTGTACGTCGAGACCGCGATCTCGTGCGAGCGCCGGGCCGGGCGGGGCGCGGCGTTCGCCGACGGGTCCGGGCCGGCGGTGAAGCGGGCCTGCCGCACCTGCACGCCGTACTTGTTGAACGAGTAGTAGACCCCGCCCACCGCGTCGCCGGTCAGCGTGTCGAAGGTGCGGGCGGGTGGCAGCAGCGCGGTGTTGTCCCGCTCGGCCGCCTTCACACCCAGGCTGCCGAGCAGAATGCGCTGCCCGTTGCCGTCGTCGAAGCGGACCGCCGGGTTGTTGTCCAGCGGATGGGCGTCGCGGAACACCCGGCGCGCGTACCGGTCCGGCCGGTCCAGCAGCGGGTCGTCGCGGTCGATGACGGAGATCTCCGAGTCGGCGGTGCCGGTGAACACGTTACGGCCGCTGACGGCGACGCCGCCGGCGCGGACCCGGACCCTGGCCCCCTCGTGCCGTTCCCAGAACCGGTGGGCGGCGGCCAGGTCGGTCGGCGGCACCGCGTCGGTCACGGCGACCGCCGAGTCGACGTCCAGACCGGTGGCGATCCTGGCCACCAGCGACGCGCCGGACAGCTGGGTCATGCTGAAGTACTCCGACACCCGGGCTCGCAGCACCACCTCGTCGCCGACGGTCGGCACGTAGCCGCCGATCAGCGAGGTGAAGCCGCCCATGAAGACGAACACGCCGTCCGAGCTGGTCGGGTCGCCGTCGTCGGCGCCGAGCCGGCTCTGCAGGAAGAATCCGTGCTGGTCGGCGCCGCCGGAGGTCCGGGCCAGGGTGCGTTGGGTGATCACCCCCCGCACCTCGTACAGGGCGCCGCTGGTGCCGTTACCGGACGGCGGAGCCAGGGGTGACCGGTCGGTGCGCGGGTTCTCGGTGTCCGTGGTGGAACCCTGTACCCGGCCCACCGTGAGCACCGCGTCGGCTGTCGCTCGGGCCGGGTCAGGGACCGCCCCGACCAGGGCGACCGCGGTCAGGGCGGCGGTCAGCCCGGCCAGCAGAACGCGTGCCGTCGGTGCGGTGCCCATGGAACCTCCATCAGCCGGGGTCGGCACCAGTCAAGCGCACCGGGCCGGCGCGCAGCTGTCGCCGCGGGTACCACCTGGTTAACGTCACCGGTTCACACCGAGTCGGTGCACCAACTCGGCGACGTCGGTGGCGTACTCGCACCAGTCCCGGTCCGGCTGGAAGCCCAACTCGGCGTTCACCTTGAGCATCGGCTCATTGAACTGGGCGTTCCACGTCTGCACCTCCAGCAGCGACGGCTCGGCAGCGCGCAGCTCGAAGAGCATCCGGGCCTTGATCGCCCGGTCGATGCCGTGGCCCCGGTGGGCGTCGACCACGATGGTGTCGTACTGGTCGGCGCGGCTCGGGTGCTGCACCGGCACCACCACCTCGGTGAGGCCGGCCACCGCGCCGGACTCCTCGTGGATGGCCAGCACGATGTAGGGCTTCATGCCCCGCCGGTGCAGGCAGGCAAGGCTGTCCTTCAACCGTTGCGGGTCGTACGAGCTGGGCCGCAGCTCCAGGTCGCTGTCCTCAAGTTCGCGCTGTTCGGACTTGGCCCGGGCGTAGGCGTCCAGGAGCTCGTCGGGCGGGCCACCCGGGTAGTACTCGACCCGGTAGCCGGTGCCTATGCCGCGGGCCATCTCGCCGAGCGCCAACCAGTCCACAGTCGATAGCGACAGCACGCTGCGGGTCTCCACGTACTCCAGCTCGAAGCCGAGGGACTCGAAGAACCCGACGGCCGAGGTGTCGCCGATGACCTCCACCCCGATCGAGGAGAAACCCTCCAGGTACGCCCGGTGCGCCGCCTGGAGCACCAAACTGCGGCCCACCCGTCGGCGCCGGGCGTCCGGATGGACGAACACCTCCAGCACCCCGATGTTGCCGAGCAGCAGGACGTTGACGTACCCGAGGATGCGGCCGTCGTCAGCCGTACCCGGTTCCTCCTGCGCGATCCAGGAGATGCGCCGCTCGCCCGGCATGGTTTCCACCAGATACTCGCGGATGCAGGCGTTGTGCCATGGTGGATCGTCGGGGAGATCCGCCGCGAACACCGCGTTCAGAGCCTCCAGCAACGACCCGACCTCCACGGCGGACGCCGTCCGGGGATCCCACTCGCGCACCATCACCCGTCTAGCTTGCCGGCAACGGCACCGCTGCGGTAGTGGCCAGTTCTCTAAAGTGCAGGACCGGTTACGCTACGTACGGCTGCGAACGCCGTAGTCGTTGGCGAAGTTGAACACATCCTGTGCGTATCGCTGCACGTCGTTGTACGACAGGATCGCATTCCACCAGTCTTCCGACGTGGACAGATCACGGTTGCCCTTGCACAGGTAGTTGCCGGCGGCCAGCGCCGCGTCGTCGATGTCGTTGGGATCCTTGGCGCCGTCGCCGTCAGCGTCGGCACCGCTCTCCGCCCAGGTTGTCGGGATGAACTGCATCGGGCCCACCGCGCGGTCGAACTGCTGGTCGCCGTCGGTCTGGCCGCGATCCGTGTCGCCGATGCGCATCCGGCCACCCTGGCCGTCGAGGGGGAGGCCGATGATCGGCGGCTGGGCCTGCCCGTCGGTGCGTAGCACCGCGCCGTTGGCGCTGCCGTGACCCGACTCCACCCGGCCGATCGCGGCCAGCGTGGTCCAGGTCAGCCGGCACCCCGGGGTGGTGCGGCTGAGCACCAGCTCGGCGTAGCCGTATGCCTGCATGGCCACCAACGGGACGCCGACCCGGCCGCCGACCTGCTGCGCCCAACCGGCCAGGGCGTCGGCTGGCCGCCCACCGCCGGACCCGGGGGCCGCCGCCGAC